>WLGP01000001.1 GCA_009703165.1 Actinomycetota bacterium
AGAGCGCATCTCACTTGATCAGGTGCAGGCATGGTTAGCTCCACGTCTACTGGGTTGCTAACACTTCCTTTATCAAGCGGTACGTATCAGCTTGATTCACCAGTTGTTCTAGCTCCCATGGCTGGAATTACCAATGCACCGTTTCGCATGTTATGTCGCGAACAAGGTGCTGGCCTCTTTGTCTCTGAGATGGTGACTGCTCGCGCACTCCTAGAACGTATTCCAGAGACGATGCGCATGATCGAGCCAGGTCCAGGTGAATGGCCTCGATCGATTCAGTTATATAGCGTTGATCCTCATCACATGAGTGAAGCGGTAAAGATGATCGGCCGTGAAAATTTGGCAGATCACATTGATATGAACTTTGGTTGTCCAGTACCCAAGGTCACTCGCAAGGGCGGGGGAGCAGCACTTCCATATAAGCGCAAACTCTTTTCAGCAATCGTTGAGGCTGCAGTCAATGCTGCAAAACCATTTGGAATTCCTGTCACGGTAAAGATGCGTATTGGTATCGATAGCGATCACATCACTTATTTAGATGCAGCAAAATCTGCAGCAGATCTGGGCGTTGCATGGGTGGCGCTGCATGCGCGCACTGCAGCACAGATGTATGAAGGTAAGGCAGATTGGTCTGCCATTTCAGCTCTCGTTGAACACCTCAAGCCAACTGGTGTACCCGCACTTGGCAACGGTGATATCTGGTCGGGCGCAGATGGCGTTGCCATGATGGAGCAGACGGGGTGTGCCGGCGTTGTTGTTGGTCGAGGATGTTTAGGACGACCTTGGCTCTTTACAGATTTAACACAATCTATGGCAGGTAACTCCGATCGCGTACTTCCACCGCTGCACCAGGTGCGCGAAGTGATGTTCCGCCACGGCGAGCTCATTGTTGAGTACTTTGAATCAGAAGATCGCGGTTGTCGTGATCTTCGCAAACATATGGCGTGGTATCTCAAAGGCTTTAGAGTTCCCAGCGAATTACGTAGACAATTTGGAATGATCGGTTCTTTGGCTGAGTTTCGTACCCTGTTAGATCAACTTGAAGATCAGCCATATCCCGTTGATGTTGCAGAGAAACCACGTGGTCGCACCAGTCATGGTCGTCCGCCAACGCTTCCAGATGGTTGGCTCAATGATCCAGATGAGATGATTCATTTGGATGCTGAAGATATGTTCTCGGGTGGCTAATGTTTAAATTCTTCTTTCGAGCAGTAGCTCTCCTTATCGCAATCATTGTGGCAATCCCTGCCTACGCACTCTTTATGACATGGAACTCTGCTAACAATCCATCGACACGAACAAGTGCAGATGTCATTGTGATTCCAGGAGCTGCCCAGCTTGATGGAACTCCTGGACCAGTGCTGCAAGCTCGCCTTGAGCAATCTGTCAGATTATTTCGTGCAGGTGTTGCGCCTTTGATTATCACTGTGGGTGCAGGAGCACCAGGAGATCGCACAACAGAGGCAGATTCAGGTCGTCGCTGGTTGATCAATAACGGTGTTCCACGAAGCGCTGTCGTTGCACTACCCAAGGGTCGCGATACTTTGACGCAGACAAAGGCATATGTAAAAGAGATGCGTGAGCGAAAGATAAAGATTGTTGTGATTGCAACCGATCCCTATCACTGCCAACGTTCAATGACGATGGCGCGCGATCTTGATGCAGATCCATTCTGTGCACCAGTGCCAGATGGGCCAAATTCATTGGCAGGCTCAACAAGCCGCTATCTCATTCGTGAAGCAGGGGCATATCTTTCCTACATCACCTTAGGACGCAGAGGCATTCATCTCAGCGATCACCTAGGCTAAGTCCATGCCATATAGCCAGAGCGATCAAGAGCGGTTCCTTGATGAACCTGCCAAGCGCACAGGGCGTACAGAATTTATGCGCGATCGCGCCCGTGTTATTCACTCGGCGGCGCTGCGACGACTTGCAGCAAAGACTCAAGTGGCTGTTCCTTGGGAGAATGATTTTCAACGCACTCGTCTTTCACATTCGATGGAGTGTGCACAGATTGGTCGCGAACTCGGTGAATCACTTGGCGCCGATCCAGATCTCCTGGAGACGGCATGTCTTTCACATGACTTAGGCCATCCACCGTTTGGCCATAACGGTGAAGAAGCACTCGCCGAAATCGCACGTGACTTTGGTGGCTTTGAAGGAAATGCGCAGAGCTTTAGATTGCTTACTCGGATAGAAGCAAAGACTGTTGATGCTCATGGAAAATCAGTTGGACTCAACCTCACTCGCGCAAGTCTTGATGCAGCGACAAAGTATCCGTGGCCGCGCAGTGTCAACCCACGCAAATTCGGCGTCTATGACGATGATGTCGAGATCTTTAATTGGGTGCGCAAAGGCGCACCCGATGGTCGCCAATGTATTGAAGCCCAAATCATGGATTGGTCTGATGATTGCGCTTACTCAGTTCACGATCTGGAAGATGCAATCTTTATCGGAACAGTAAAGGTCTCCGACTTTGAGAGAGATTTCGATACTTTGTACACGCAGATGGTCACAAGTTACAAGAGTGATGCCACTAAAGATGAAGTTGCCGCAGCGCTCACACGCCTTGAATCACTTTCATGTTGGCCTCGTACCTACGATCGCTCACATCGATCTTTGGCTCGCTTGAAGGATTCCACATCACAACTTATTGGCCGCTTTGTTCTGGCTGCAGAGATGCGTACTCGTGAAATCCATGGCGCAGGTTCCTTGACGCGCTATGAAGCAAATCTTGAGATTCCACGTGAACAGCGCATCGAAGTTGATTTCCTTAAATCTATTGCGGGCCACTACTTAATCAGCGCAGATGCCTCGCAAGAACGCTATGCAGGACAGCAGAAATTGATTGCAGAGCTCGTAGAGATGCTCTATGCCAAGGCCCCGGCTGCACTGGATCCGATCTTCCTCGATGATTGGGCGCTAGCCGATAACGATATTGCTCGCATGCGTGTTGTCATCGATCAGATTGCAAGCCTGACTGACCCAGGGGCATATGCCCTGCACGCTCACTTGATTGGATAGAGTGGGGATATGGCCGGTCGCATAAAGGATGAGGATGTTCAACATATCCGCGACCATGCACCGATTGATGATGTTGTCGGTGAGTATGTTCAACTTAAATCAGCTGGCGGCGGGCAGAAGAAGGGTCTCTGTCCCTTCCATGATGAAAAGTCACCGTCGTTTCATGTAACTCCAAGTAAGGGATATTTCCACTGCTTTGGCTGCCAAACCGGTGGAGATGTCATCGCCTTCTTAATGAAGATTGATCACTTGTCATTTACCGAAACTATTGAACGTCTTGCAGATCGCATCGGTTACACACTTCGCTATGAAGAAAGTGGGAGTGCGCCATCTGGTCCTTCAGTAAATCGTTCGCGTTTAGTTGCAGCAAATGCAATGGCGGCGACCTTCTTTCAAGAGCAGCTCAATACATCTCCTGATGCCGCACACGGTCGTGACTTACTTACCAAGCGCGGCTTTGATAAAGCTGCCTGCCAGACATTTGGTGTTGGCTATGCACCTGATTCATGGGATGCACTCACCAAACACTTGCGTGCAGCTGGATACACCATTGAAGAGCTCGAAGTTGCCGGACTTTCCAAGATGGGCGAACGCGGTCCCATCGATAAATTTAGAAATCGTCTGACATGGCCGATTCGCGATATCTCAGGTGATGTTGTTGGTTTCGGTGCTCGCAAATTGGCAAGTGATGAAGAAGATCAAGGACCTAAGTACCTCAATACATCAGAGACACCGATCTACAAAAAGAGCCAGGTTCTCTATGGCCTAGATATGGCAAAGAAAGAGATTGCCAAGAAGCGCCAGGTAGTCATTGTTGAGGGGTATACCGATGTAATGGCCGCCCACCTTGCTGGAATTACAACGGCCGTTGCAACATGTGGAACTGCATTCGGTGCAGACCACATTCGAATCATCCGTCGCTTACTTATGGATGATGATGCTTTTAGAGGCGAAGTGATCTTTACCTTTGATGGTGATGCGGCAGGGCAGAAAGCTGCCATGCGCGCCTTTAGTGAAGATCAGAAGTTTGTTACTCAGACCTTCGTCGCCGTTGAACCTGATGGTTTAGATCCATGCGATCTACGTCAGATCAAGGGAGATTTAGCGTTACGTGATCTCATTGCAAAGCGCGTTCCGCTCTTTGAATTTGCAATCCGCACCGAGCTCAAATTACATAACCTTGCAACTGCTGAAGGTCGCATCAATGCGCTCAATGCAACTGCGCCACTTGTTGCCCAGATTCGAGACAAATCTCTACGTCCTGAATATTCACGATTGCTTGCAGGATGGCTCGGCGTCGAGGTTGAGATCGTGACATCTGCTGTTGCACAGGGTGCGCGCAAGAACTCAAACGTTGTCACAGAGGTAGAGACAGATGCAGGCGATCAATCATGGCGTCCGCATCCGCAAGAACCGCGCCTTCTGCTCGAACGTGAAGTTCTTAAGGCGCGATTGCAGATGCCTGATCTTCTCACCACCTGGTCTGAGATTGAGTTAACTGCATTTACCCATCCTGCATACGTTGAGATGAAGCGGATCATCGATGCACATAGTTCAACGACGATGCAGATCGATGAGATCGCAGATGAACGAATGAAGACTCTCTTTACCGAACTCACCGTTGAACCAATTCGTTCAGATGGAGAAGTTTCGGCTCGATATATTGAGAGCATCGTGGCGCGCTTGCGTGAAGTCGGTATTAGTCGCGCAATTGCAGATCTCAAATCAAATCTGCAGCGCCTTAATCCCGTTGAAAACCCTGACGAGTACAACAGCGCATTTGCCTCTCTGGTTGCCCTTGAGACCACCCGCCGTGGACTTCACGAATTGGCCATAGGCTCCCTCTAGAGCCTTCGATTTTCGCCCACCCGTCTAGGTGCGGTAGAGTCTGCGCTCTGCACTATTCCCTCATAGCTCAACGGCAGAGCAGCCGACTGTTAATCGGCAGGTTCTTGGTTCGAATCCAAGTGAGGGAGCAATTCTTTTACAGAATGCGCCAAGCATCTTCACAGAGTAAATTCAGCATCGTCAACAAGGATGGTGAGCATGAAAAGCATCAAGGTTAAGAGCCCAGCGGCGATCATCAGCGCATTTCTTGCAGGTGCCCTCATCGCAGGAGGCGTAGCCACAGCAGCCTCGACATCACCATCATCTGTCATCACTGCATGTGCCGATAAGCGCACAGGTGCGCTCTTTCTCTCCAGCACTGGAACATGTTCTTCGGCTCGCACACTTGTTGAAATTGGTGGCACTGGACTCAATGCCAAAGCGATCTCGGCGCTGGTTACCCCAACCGTAGTCTCGATCTCGGTGACTTCTTCACAGGGCAGCGGTACAGGATCTGGTTGGATCTACCGAAGCAACGCCAACACCAGCTTTATCGTGACAAATAATCACGTGATTGAAACTGCCGTAACAACCGGAACAATCAAAGTTGAATTTACAAATGGCGATCAGGTCAATGCAACTATCGTTGGCCGCGATCCCATGTATGACTTGGCAGTCCTATCAATCAGGTCAGGAAACCTACCTACCACCGCAATTGGAGATTCTTCCAAGGTGAGCGTGGGAGATCCAGTCCTTGCAATTGGTTCCCCTCTTGGTCTTGCAAGCACCGTTACAAGTGGAATCATCTCAGCTCTTAATCGTCCAGTAACTGCTGGAAGCGCGGGCAGCGAGTCATATGTCAATGCGATTCAGACAGATGCTGCAATCAACCCTGGAAACTCAGGTGGCGCACTCGTTGATGCACAAGGTCGCATCATCGGCGTGAACTCGGCAATCGCAACTCTCTCAAGCGGTGGAACAAGCGGTTCTATCGGTCTAGGTTTTTCTATTCCAATGAATGAAGCAAAGCGCGTCATTGATGAAATCATCGCAACTGGAAAATCAACGCGACCAGTTCTTGGAGTCTTCTTTGATACCGCCTTCACCGGTATCGGTGCGCGTATTCAACGTTTAAGTCCTGGCGAAGGCGCTGAAAGAGCTGGTATTCCGGCAGGTTCAGTGATTCGCTCTATTGACGGTGTGAGGATTCCAGATGAAATTGCTGCGATCGTGAAGATTCGCTCATATGCTCCTGGAACACAGATCACTGTTGTTGTAGATCTTCCTAATAGCGGTGGCAGCAAGTCATTTAGGGTCACCCTCGGCACCGCTCCATCCCTGTAGAGTGCTGCCATGGCGCTCTATCAACTCAAGATCTCACTTCCTGATCGTCCGGGTTCACTCGGTGCCATTGCATCTGCAATCGGTGCAGCAGGGTGCGATATCCGTTCATTGAGCGTTATGGAATCAAAGGATGGAGTTGGCTACGACGATATTCTCGTTGCAGTTCCAGGTACCGATCCCACAGATCTTGTTCAGGTTCTCTCATCCATTGGTGGCGTTGCAGTTATCTCGATCGATCCCGTTAACTCGTAAGAGCCTCACCTCTTGAAGCGAATTCTCTATATTCCCTTCGACCACTTGCATCGTGGCTACGGTGTTTTAAGGACAGCATCTGCCGAGTCTGATCTCATCGTCTTTGTTGAGAGCGCGCGAATGACAACGGGCCGTCCATGGCATCCAATGCGCCTTCACTTCTTGATCTCAAGTGCGCGCCATTGTGCTGCAGCCCTGCGCGATGAGGGTTTCCAGGTTGAATACATCAAGGCCGCAACAACAATTGATGGACTCAAAGAGGTTCAATCAGTACATGGAACTCTTCCAATTACCTGTGCCGAACCATCTTCCTTCACTCAGAGTAAAGCCCTCTCTGAATTCGGCGTTGAGTTTGTGCCCAATGATCTCTTCCTAACGCCTCGGGATCTCTTTATGCAATGGGCACAGAACCAGAAGACATTTGTGATGGAGAATTTCTATCGTGCACAACGCATTCGCCTCGGAGTATTAGTCGATGGCAAAGATCCAGTTGGTGGTGAATGGAACTTCGATAAGGAAAATCGGCTGCCTCCTCCCAAGAATTACACCTGGCCGGAATACCTTGACTTTGCACCGGATGCCATTGATCTGGAGGTTGCCGCAGAACTTGGTATCGAGCCACCTACGCAGTGGGCGACATCTCGAGATGGCGCACTAAGCGCGCTAGAGAATTTCATTGAGAACCACTTTGCAGAGTTTGGCCCCTATGAAGATGCGATGCCATCAGATAACTGGGCTCTCCATCACTCACTTTTAAGTCCGTATATCAACAACGGACTTTTACATCCTGCAGAGGTGGTCAAAGCTGCACTGGCAAAATTTGCAACGGGCACCATTCCGATTGCCTCATGCGAGGGATTTATTCGTCAGGTCATCGGCTGGCGTGAGTATGTCAATGGAATGTATTGGTTCTTAGGCGATGGCTATCGCGAGAATAATCAATTAGGTGCATCTCGCCCATTGTTGCCTCTCTTTAGCGATCCGAATAAGACGTCGATGAATTGCGTGAAATCGATCGTGACAGATGTAAAAGAGCGCGCCTGGGTTCACCACATTCCGCGCTTGATGGTCTTAAGTAATTTAGCTCTGATTACCGGTAGCAACCCGCAAGAGTTTCTCGATTGGATGCGCGAACAATTCGTTGATGCATCTGAGTGGGTAATGGTGCCAAATGTGATCGGTATGGGACTTCATGCAGATGGTGGGCAGATGATGACAAAGCCATATGCAGCAGGAGGTGCCTACATCTCGCGTATGAGCACATATTGCAAAGGGTGTGCCTACAACCCTAAATTGCGAGTGGGAGAGAACGCTTGTCCATTTACAACGTTGTACTGGGATTTTCTCGATCGTCACCGCGCAGAGTTTGTAAAGAACCATCGCATGAGCCAACAAGTCTTTGGCCTTAATCGTTTATCTGATCTGGGCGAACTTAAAGAGCGTGCCCGTGATGTATTAGAAGGTTTAGATCGCGGAGTGATCTAGCTCTACTCGTGCGCCATCACTAGGCAGAGATGTAAAGAAGCGTGGGGTCGTAAAGCCGGCGCTATCAAATGCCCGTGCGATCGCACTTTGCATCGCAGCGATGTGATCGCGAGCAACGAGAGCGATAGCACTTCCTCCAAAGCCGCCTCCGACCATGCGAGCACCGAGTGCTCCGTGGGCTAGCGCGGTATCTACTGCGCAGTTGAGCTCAGGGCACGAGACTTCGTAATCATCGCGTAGAGAATTATGTGATGCGGTAATTATTCGGCCGAGTTCAACGAAATCCTTGGCCTTTAATAGTTCAACGGCTGTGGCAACGCGAGCAATCTCTGTCACTGCATGACGGGCGCGGAGAAATTCATGATCAGTAAGTAGATCCTTACTCTCGTGGAGATGCTGGCTACTGAGATCTCGCATCGAGACCACACCCATCTTCTGGGCCGCACTTTCACAATTACCTCGTCGTTCTGCATATCCGCCATCGACAAGAGCATGGTGCACCTGAGTATCGATCACTAAGAGTTCAAGGTCTGAGGCTGCTAAATCAAAGGGGATCAATGTGGTTGTCAGATCGCGACAATCAAGTAAGAGCGCCGAACCACTTTCTGCCATCAACGAGACAGATTGATCCATGATTCCGCACGGGACACCCACGTAATCGTTCTCTGCCTTCTGCGTCAGAAGCGCTAACTCTTTCTTGTTGAGGTTAAGGTCAAAGAGTTGGTTGAGCCCTACAGCAACAGCGCACTCAAGGGCTGCAGATGATGAAAGCCCTGCGCCAAGTGGAACGCGGCCATCGATCTCGATATCAACGCCCTCATCAATTTTGAGTGACCAGATGACGCCAAGAACATAACGCTCCCAATCACCGCTACCGAGGGGCTTTAACTCTGAGAGTGATGTACTGACTACAGCATCAGGGCGCTGTACTGAGCGAATTCGAATGTGATCATCGCTGCGTTTGCGTAGCTTTGCAGTTGTGCGATCGGCAATGGCGAAGGGGAGAACAAATCCTTGGCTGAAATCAATATGTTCACCGATCAGATTGACGCGGCCTGGCGCCGATGCAATAACGTGAGGTTCGAGCCAATCAGACATCTATAGAACTACATCACGTAATTGGCCAGCAGATTGTTCAGGCTTGAGATCCATAATGAACGCGCCCATTGCAGATTCACTTCCTGCCAAATACTTTAACTTTCCAGGTGCTCTACGCACACTGGTGATCTGCCAATGAAGACGTAAGAGATCTCGACCTTCGCGCACAGGTGCTTGATGCCAAGTAGCGATATAGGCCATTGAAATTCCAAAGACGCCATCAAGGCGACGCATGACTTCGATAGAGATGGCAGGAAAGGCATCTGCCTGCTCTGCACTCAAGGCTGCCAAATCTGGAACAGGGGAGAGCGGTGCGACATGAATTTCAAATGGATAGCGGGCAGCATATGGAACAAAGGCGACCCAGTGTTCATTGCGAGCGATGATGCGATCGCCATCGCGGAGTTCGCGGGCTACGACATCATCAAAGAGCACTCGACCGGTCTCTTCATGATGGGTCTTTGCAACATCTAACATCTTGATCACGCGTGGTGGCAGATATGAGTAAGCGTAGATCTGTCCATGCGGATGAAAGAGCGTCACGCCAACTTCTTCACCGCGGTTTTCAAAGGGTGCGATATGTCGGATGTAGCTCTCTTGCGAGAGTTCTCTGACGCGATCACGCCAAGCTTCCATCAGTGTGCGAACCTGACGTTCTGAAAGTTCTCCAAATGATCCGCCATGGTTATCGGTAAAGCAGACAACTTCACACTTTCCGGCAGCAGTCCCTGGATCCGTATCTGTTCCGACGATATCTGGAAGAGCCCAGTCGCCAATGGGTGCGCGCAGTGATGGTGATCGATTATCAAAGACAACTACTTCGTAATCGCTATCTGGAATTTCACTCAAGAGATCTGCATGCGTTGGACATAATGGGCAGAGCTCTTTTGGTGGAAGAAAGACGCGTCCTTGGCGATGGGCTGCCATCACAACCCACTCATTGAGGAGAGGATCTAGTCGTAGCTCACCGATTCCTGGCTGCTCTTCAACAGGACGTTGATCTGCAGCGGTTCGAGTGCGATTCTGGCTATCGTAGTAACGAATTGTTCGACCATCTGACATCGGCAGATCGCTGCGGATTACACCGGCATCGAGACTTTTGGTCTGGCTCATAATGGCACTACTGTACCGATGTGAGCAGAGAAAGAGCCATCCTGACAGCATCCTCTGCAGAGCTAATTGTTGATGTGATCGATGGCGCACTTGTCGTAAGCCATTGGGGCGCACCTCTTGATGGCGCAAGCGCCGACTTTGCACGAGCCATCACACCATCTGTGACCAATAGCGGATTTGATTCTGTGCAGAACCCAGGGGTTATGCGCGAAGGTTCTCGTGGATTTTTAGGACGTAGCGCACTCAGTGGCCACCGCAATGGATCTGCCTGGTCCTCACACTTTGTGGTGACAGATTTTTCAAGTGATAAGAACTCAATCACTGCAGTACTCACCGATACATATGCTGGTCTTAAACTGACATATTCATTCTCATTAGATACATACGGCGTGCTCACTCTTGAAGCAGTAATTGAAAATACTGGAAGCGATCACTACATACTTAATGAATTTATCTACTGGTTGCCGCTTCCGCAGGAGGCTCGCCAGAGTTTAGATTTTGCAGGTCGCTGGTCAAACGAACGTCATCCCCAGCGTCGCGATATCGATACAGGAACATGGGTGCGAGATAGTCGCGAAGGTCGCAGCGGACATAACTTCACCATCGCCCAATTAGCCGTTGAAAGTTCCACCACCTTTGCATCCGGCAGCGCATGGGCGCTTACTAACGCATGGAGTGGAAATAATCAGAATCTGATCGATAGAACATCTGAAGGTTTCCAAGCGATCGGAACAGGTGAACTCTTACTTCCTGGTGAAGTCATCCTTGAATCAGGTCAGATATATCGCGCACCACGAGCGCTAGCTGTCTTTTCGACAGAAGGTCTCGATGGAGTAAGCCACGCCTTCCACCAACATATTCGTGCTCGGAAGCAACATCCTCATCGCCCACGGCCACTGACACTAAATATGTGGGAAGCAATCTATTTCGACCACAGCTTTGAAAAGATTAAATCACTGATTGACGTTGCAGCAGAGATTGGTATTGAACGCGTTGTTCTTGACGATGGATGGTTTGGCTCGCGCCGCGATGACAGAAGCGGACTAGGGGATTGGGTTATCTCTCCTGAAGTCTGGCCAGAGGGATTTACCGCGATGATCGAGTACATCAACGGTAAGGGAATTGAATTTGGTCTCTGGTTTGAGGGAGAGATGATCAACCCTGATTCAGATCTCTATCGAGCCCATCCTGAATGGGTCTTGCGCGAGGCAGATCGCACACCGGCGCTCTGGCGCAATCAGTTGGTTCTTGATCTAGCTCACGATGGCGCCTTCGCACATGTTCTTGAGCAGACATCTGCACTTTTATCTTCACACAGAATTGCGTACATCAAGTGGGATCACAATCGCGTACTTAACGATGGCGGACATCTGGGTCGTGCAGGTACGCGCACGCAGACGCTAGCTATCTATCGCCTCTTTGCTGAGCTCAAGAAGCGCCACCCACACCTTGAGATCGAATCATGTGCTTCAGGTGGTGCTCGCATTGATTTAGGAGTACTTGATTACGTTGATCGCTTCTGGACAAGTGATAACAATGATGCCCTCGAGCGTCAGACAATCCAGCGCTGGACATCACTTGTTATTCCCCCAGAACTTCTTGGTACCCACATCGGACCAACACGAGGCCATCAAACTGGTCGCTCCCTGGATCTATCGTTTAGAGCAATCACCGCGCTGTTTGGCCATGCTGGCGTCGAGTGGGATCTCACTCAGAGTTCGCAGAGCGAACGCGATCATCTGAAAGTCTGGGCGAGCTTCTATAAATCTCACCGCGATCTATTGCATACAGGAAAGAGCGTTCGCATTGATTATCCAGATCCTCATGGATATCTCTACGGAGTGATCTCTCACGATCGCCTACGCGCACTCTTTACCTATGCCCAACTCACACCAACTGTTGCTGTGCATCCGGCGGCAATGAAATTGCGTGGGCTAGATCCTGCCAAGAGCTATAAAGTCGCGCCGATCTTTCCTGCAGGTGCGCCACACTTTATGTTGCATAAGAAGCCAACATGGATGGATGGAGTAACTCTCACCGGTCGTGAACTTGAGGTCATCGGCCTGACAACTCCGATCCTGGGACCAGAGCAAGCGATGATGATTGAGATTACCGCTCTTTAATTCTTGATCTGCTTAGCGCAACTATCGGTAGTCGGCTTTGGCTTAGCTGGTTTAGCAGTCGGAGATGGCGTAGGAGTTGGTTCTGGCCCTTGGGCAATAGTGAACTCAATCGGTACGCGAACTTTGGCGTGGGTTCCCGTTGCATCAACAAAGCCAATCTCACCCGGCCATGTTCCAGCCGGAAGTCCATTAATTGTTAGCGTCCATGCGCCACTTGTTGATCGCACAACAGTCTGCACCAACATATTCTCAGGGCGATTAGTTGGGTTCGGATAGAAGCGAACTGTTCCAGTAACAACAGGTAAACCTGTCGGCCTAAAGACTTCCACCTTAACCGTTGCATTCTTATCGGTTGAGACGGCGTTGACTGATTTGATCGTCATCGTGCTCGACTCATTCTTAGGCATGAAATCATTTGCAGAGGGCTTCCATGTGCCGGTGGCAAGAGCTAGAAACTCATCTTGAGTTCCTCTAAAGACGTTGAGATCAAGGCGATTGCCAGGAACTCCGTACTTTGGCGCAATTCCACATGATGAGTACTGCCAGATAATCCATTGAGAGGAACAGTTGGCAGATGTCCATGAATGCACATAGCAACCGCCAGGCTTAAGTCCTGGCTGGGCAAGAGGATCTGCAGGATCGATTTGATATTGGGCTAACCACAATGGATAGGTTGCTAGTTCGGCATCTCGCACCATGGCATTTTCAAGAAAGGCTGGATAGGAGTAGAGAATTGGTGTGCGACCAGTCTTCTCTTTAACGATCCTTAAGAATGTTTTCGCCCACAAGGTCACAGCCTGCTTGCTGGCATATTTAACACACCCTGATTTATCGTAGCGAACGCAGTTATTCTCTAAATCAAGAGCGTAGGGAAGATCCATTTCGTTATAGCCACCAAGTTCAGCCAATCGCCAGATCACTTTCTGTGCCTGCGTTGCTGCATCGGTCTTGATAACTTCAGGATCTTTACTATCTGGCGTTACTGCATAGTGATAGAAACCTGTGAAGATACCTGCAGCTTGAGCAGCGCTGCGATCCATGATCACATATTTAAGAGCAAGCGCATCTGCTTCATCGCGCGTATCTGATGCCTTAATCATGACAAAGCGCATGCCTGCCTTATATTTCTTTACAAAGTTGATTGGTTGATCATTCGGATGTTGCCATCTACTGACATCTGTTCCGTGGATGCGTCCACCAGGTCCCAATGGATCAATCACATGCGAAACACCATCGACCATCTGCGGGACAGGTTTAATGACAATCTCTTTGGCAGTTGAGTAGACAGTCTTACCTGCAATATTTGCCTTGGCTCGGTACTTCATCGTTGCATTGAGCGCTGTTGCAACTGCAACCACACGCCAGGTTCCAACTTTGGCGGTTTTGCTAATGAAGCGAGTGTCTTGCCATTTTCCTTTGAGATAGATCTGAACTGTGACGGGGATAGATGCCTTCGCCGGCTTGAGTTGGCCGTAGAGCGTGACAATCGGCTCTGATCTTCCCGGCGTCTGGTTGAGCGACATAGAAAGGCTTGCCCCTGCTGCATATGTTGGAGTGGCATAGAGAAGGCCTGCGGTAAGCGTCAATGAAAGTGCGATAACTAATCTCTTCATGGCCTCTGCTCAATCTCGATATCTATATTGAGAATAGTGTGGATCGCCTTCCTTAGTAAGGCGATCTGCTTGGCGCGAGTCTCTGGGAATTGATGTGATCCACCAAATTTCTGACTATCCGAGTAATCAAGAATGAGGGTGTGACCATCAAATGAGGCAAGACGGGCATCAAAGAAGGCCATCCAGGTGATGCGATCTTCTCTTTCGACAAAATCCAGAACATTATTCCAATGTTGGCGAATATCCTGAAGAGTTTTCGGATCTGTCATGAAGCCACTCTACCAAGAGATGTTCTCGTGGAATTGTTGCTCAGATATGTCTCGGAGCACCGATCCATTTGAAATATTCGCCGGTAATCACCACGCGAAGATTCTTTGATCGATCAGGGGTGACCTGAAGATGTTGTGCAATTCGCGCAACTATCTGTTCGACAGATTTCTCACTGACAAAACGTACCTTCGCAATTTCGGAGTTGCTGAGGCCTTGAGCGATCAATCGCAGCGTTGCAACTTGGATATCGGTGAAATCGTTAAGAACGGTCACAAAGGCATTTTCGTGGAGTGAAGAATGTGACTTGATCCAAATGGCGGAACTATTTATTGAGTGAGATTCAATTGCTTGCCCGATGGCAAAGCTAAGAACTGAAAGATCTGCAACTGATCGCTTGAGAACAATTTGAACACCGTTGGGGATCGATTTCTCTGACATTCCGAGTAAGCGCAAATCGGGACAGGCAGTCATTAAGACTATTCCAAGTGCAGGGTTTGTTTTACGAAAGCGTGTAATAATTGAAATTGCATCTGAGCTTGAGAACAAAAGATCAATGATGAGTACTTCAGGCTGCAAAGATTTAAATGTATTCTCAGCAACTGCCGAATTGCTTGCTTCACCAACAACATTGACACCATGAAGACGAAGAGCTGCGCTCATTGTTGTTAATTCGAATGCGTCGTCACTTGCAATCATTACGCGAGGTAACGTTGCAGCGGCCATGATTTAAGGTATCGCGCTTTGACCTCTCGCGCAGTATCTACCTAATGATTAAAGAATCTTTCTTATTGCATCGGGAATAAAATCAACAATTCGTGTTGCAGAGATTGGGGCATCCCTAGATGCAAGAAGTGCAGCAGAGTTATGGATATATGCTGCACTTGCAGCAACTTCACTTAATCTTTTGCTGTCATTGAGTATCTCAATGTAATTAGTTGCAGCAAGTGCTGCAACAATTCCTGCAAGAACATCTCCAGTGCCTGCAGTTGCAAGCCACGGTGAGGAGATCGTGAGTTCAATGAGAGATTCACCATCTGCAACAACAGTGCGCGAACCTTTAAGAAGAACAACTACTCCGAGTAATTGAGAAGCCTTCACCGCCCACTTCTTTGGATTACCTTCGATCGCCTCAGATGTAACGTCCACACCTCGCGAAGTAAGTAGTCGAGCAAGTTCACCTGCGTGAGGGGTGATAAGCGTTGGGTGAGAGAACTTTCCCGCCAATGAAAGTGCGCCGGCATCTAAAATTGTTGGAACGCTCTGCTTTGAGATCAATGTGAACCAGCGATGGCGAATCCAGGTTGTGAAATCACTGTAGCGATTGGATTCAATTCCAGATCCGGCAAGCCAGGCGGTAACTGGTCCAGGTTGGACAACAACTTCTGGATTTGAATGTAAGACAAGGTGAGCTAGCCCTGAGTTACTGTGAAAGCGGATCATTCCAAGCCCAGTAGCAGATGCACTTGCACATGTCAGGACAGCAGCACCCGGGAAGCGCGCCGAACCAGTGATGGCTCCTAACACTCCGCGCGAATACTTATTATCGAGATCACTTGGGATGATGATGCATTTTGCTACATCACGTGCTTTCCATTGACGAGTACTCATATTCCTACTCTAACCCCGCACTTAGTGAAGTGTTAAATCAGCGCTACCTGTGCACCACTGAGTAAATCTCACATCAAGTGATTGGCTCACAGGGCTAGCGCAATGCAGCCCTGCTCTCCAATTTAGGCTTGCATCAATAGGTGCAAGACGCACAAGTCGATTATCGTCACCGCACCGCACGCGAATAGTGAGTGCATCACCTGCGCGACTTGCACGCACCGTTACCTCTCTACCCATCCACTCTGGCACTGGGGCAAGAGACCAATCAGAGTTGATTGAAGTGACAACAGCCCCGACTTGCGGGGCACCATCGGCACTTTCGACACCAGCCTTGATCCAGTGCTGGCTATCGCTATAAACAATAATTCCAGCTTGATCAAATTGTCCGGTGTAATCAAGGATGAATGAGACTTCCATCGCAGAGTTATCTGGAAAATCCACGAGCATCGCATGACCTGAATCATGAACAAAGCCATATGAGGTGTTGCGCCAGAAATCACTTTCGTGGACTGTTGTTACAAGAAATTCAGTTGGTGAGGCGGCAGTTGAAACCGGTGGATTAATCCACTCGCCACTTTCCCATGAGACTCTTTCCATTGTTTGATCTTACTGCGCAGAACTTTTCATGGCACTATTGCCTCATGCGTATAGCCGTCTTCTGTTCAGCATCGACCAAGATAGACAAGAAGTATGTCGATTTCGCCTTTGAGGTGGGTGAGTCAATTGCAGAGCAAGGCTGGGATGTTGCTTGGGGTGGTGGAACTCTCTCCATGATGGGCTCTGTCTCACGGGGTGCCAGAAGCGTTGGCG
The DNA here is from genome assembly GCA_009703165.1 of Actinomycetota bacterium. Taxonomy (GTDB): domain Bacteria; phylum Actinomycetota; class Actinomycetes; order Nanopelagicales; family Nanopelagicaceae; genus Planktophila. The sequence continues at coordinate 16,568 of WLGP01000001.1, forward strand.
GTAAGACCTTCGGTGTCATTCCACATAAGCTCGTTGGTAAAGAGTTTGCCGATGAAGAAGCAACTGAACTCTTCATCACAGAGTCGATGAGATCGCGTAAAGCGATGCTTGAAGATCTCTCAAACGGCTTTCTCATCTTGCCTGGCGGCCTAGGCACGATGGAAGAGTTCATGGAGATTTGGGTGGCGCGCCACCTTGGATATCACCAGAAGCCGATCGTGGTCTGCGATCCCTTTGGCTTCTATAAAGATTTGCATACCTTCTTACATTCACTCAAGAGTGAGAAGTTCATCGGCGATGCCCACGATGAATTGGTGACCTGGGTCAATGAAATCCCGGCAGCAATTAACGCTTTTCGCTTGACGATGAAGCCACCTAGCCTTATCTAGGGGAGGGTCTGGAATGACTTCGGATCCTATATTTTTTTAAAAAAATCCTATAGTTTTTACCCTCAAATCCATTGACACTCTTACGGCTCAGACTTACCTTTACGGCATGAGTACACGGACTGCCCTGCCCCCAAAAAAGAGAAAGTCACCGTATCGGGGATTTCATTCCATCCTTGAAGGCAAGTACTTTGCATGGGTCTTGCTGGTTCCAAGTCTTGTTCTCGTCGTCACCTTTATCTTCTACCCGCTCTATCGCGGAATTTATTTGAGCTTTACCCGCACTGTTCTTCTGGAAGGTCCTGGCTCAACATTTATTGGACTTGAGAACTTTAGACAGATGTTTAAGGATTCCCTCTTCCTTCTTGCAACAAAAAATACTCTCATCTTCATGGTCGTCGGTTTGATTACCCAGCTAGCACTTGGATTAGCTGCAGCGATGCTCTTGAGCCAAGATCGTAAATACATCGGGCTCATTCGAGTGCTTGTTGTCCTTCCTTGGTTTACTCCGCCGGTTGTGACCGCTTACATGTGGCGATTTATCCTTGATCAGAATTCAGGCGTACTTATCAAGATGCTCGAAAGTGTTGGGATCTCATTTGGTCCAGCCGGTCTATGGAGTAATCCAGATCTTGCAATTTACGCTGTCCTCTTCGTTGATCTCTGGGCCTCATACCCTTTCTTTATGTTGTTCTTATTGGCCGGCATTCAGGGAATTCCAAAAGATATGCGCGAGTCGACTTCTGTTGATGGTGCAAGTAGTTGGCAGCATTTCCGATACGTGATTTTGCCGCTCATCTCTCCGGTAATCGTTGTCTCATCAATTTTGGGCGTCATTCACCTCATTAATTCACCGACGTTGGTGCTTCTGATGACAAATGGTGGCCCTGGCGATAGCACCACAGTGCTTCCATTGCTCGCCTTCCAAGTGGCCTTCCAGATGTATGACTTCGGTTACTCCTCTGCAATCTCAGTTGCAGTCCTTGCAGCAATTGCAGGTTTTGCGATGGTTTACATCCGCTTTGCTCGTTTTGGAAAGGAAGATTAATGACTACTACCAAAAAGAAGAAGCGCCCGATCTCTTATCACCTTGTCAATGTTGGAATTGGATTCTTGGCAATTTTTGCAATTATGCCTTTGATCTGGACCTTCTATACCTCACTGCGCACCAATGTAGACATTAATAAATTTCCCACAAAATTTAGTCTTTCAAATTTGAGCTTTGACGCCTACGTAGGCGTGTGGCGGGATACTAATTTCCCGTTGTTAATTAAAAATAGTCTCATTGTCAGCACCTTGACAGTCATCATCAGTCTGACTTTAGGTACCTTGGCCGGATACGCTCTTTCGCGGAGTAAGTTCAAGGGCAGGCAGAACGTATTGTTGATTTATCTGGCGATTCGTTTAGTGCCAGGAGTATTGCTACTTATTCCGATCTATATCTTTATGAATACTTTGGGGCTACTCGACAGCTATGCGGGATTGACCTTGGCTTATACGACCTTTACCCTGCCGGCTACAGTCTGGTTGATGAAGGGCTTCTTTGATTCACTTCCTCCTGATTTGGAGAATGCCGCACGCATCGATGGTTGTTCTCGAATGGGTGCGATGTGGCGTGTATCGATTCCTCTTGTCTTGCCAGGCCTAGCAGCAACAGGAACTCTGACGGCTATCACTGCGTGGAACGACGTCCTCTTTGCTCTCATGTTGACTTCATCTGATCGAACACGAACCTGGCCAGTTGGCCTCAAGGAGATGATCGGAGAGTTCCAATTGCCGTGGGAGGCCCTGACCGCTACAGCAATGCTCAGCCTCTTGCCTGTCGTCATTGGATTTGCCCTGGTCGGGCGCAAGATGGTCGCCGGAATCACGGCTGGCAGCCTCAAAGACTGATATCGCGGATTGATTGTGAGGGGTAAATTCCCTCGAATTTAATCCTATATTTTTCTAGAAAAATCCTATATTTTCTTTGCGTTTTCTATTGACCAACCCGAGAGGCTGTTACTAACCTCACACCAAGCCTTACATCGGGTTGGGCCACAGATAGAAAGTTGATACCTATGCAGGACCTAATCGGCAATCTTTCCCGTAGAACTCTTCTGAAGCTCAGCGCCATGGCCGGTGCGGTTGCATCAGTTGGTTCATCTGCAACATCAGCATTTGCTGCTCGCACAAATAAAAAGGGCACAGGCAAGATGACGTACTGGAACCACTTTACTGGTGCACCAGAGCGCGCTGCCTTTGCTGAAACAACTGAAGCATTTAAGAAGGCATCACCTGCAATCGATGCAGATATTCAGACAGTCACAAACGATGACTGGATGGCGAAATACATCGCATCGACTACAGCTAAGAGTGGTCCTGATGCTGTGATGATCGACGTTACACGTTTCACAGATATGTTACGTATCGGTGGCTTGCGCGATATCACCACATATAACAAGCAATGGCCAGGTAAAGATGCTGTTGCAGGAGATACTCCTGCATTTAGCTTTAACCGTAAGGTCTATGGCGTTCCATTCTTTACATTCATCGACTGGACCTATTACCGCAAGGATATGTTTGAAGCTGCTGGAATTAAGAAAGAGCCAACAACTCTTGAAGAGTTCCGCGCTGCTGCGATTGCATGTACCAACCCAAGCAAGGGTCAGTACGGATTTGCGATGCGCGGTGGATCAGGTGGCGGTGGATTTATCGTCAACGTTCTCCACGCATATAACGGTTCACTCATGTCACCATCATTTAAGGCAACCCTGTCACTTGATGCAGCTGTTGAAGCGATGCGTTTCTGGGTTAACTTGGCTGTCAAAGATAAGGCAGTGGTTCCAACAGTTGCCACAGATGGTTACGCGCAAATCTTCAGCAACTTCTACACAGGTAAGGCTGCGATGGTCATGCACCACGGCGGTAGCTTTATCGATGTAGGCAAGAACCTTAAGTACGGCAGTGAAGTAATGACACTTGCACGTCCAAATGGTCCTAAGGGTCAATTGGGCTTCCAGGCACCTCTTGCAAATGGCGTCTTCCAGCACACGAAGAACCCTGATGCAGCATTTGAATATGCATCATTCCTCGGTAGCCCAGCAGCTCAGACAACATTCCTCAAGGGCACCGGTTACTTCCCAACATCAACCGATGCAGCCAAGGATAAGTTCATCGCCGACAATCGTCAGTTCGATACAGCGGTTGCAAGCCTTAAGACACTCCCTAAGACATACACATTCCCAGGCCTTACCGCTTGGCGCGATCTGACATGTCTTCCAGAGTTCCAGAAGTGCCTTACAGGATCACAGACTCCTGAAGGTGCGGCAAAGGTAATCGTCGAAAGACTCAATACCGTTGCAAAGGCAGCAGCTGCTGCAAACCGTAAGTACTACTCAGATAACCGCGGTAAGTAATATAGAAAGTCTAAAGAACCCCTCACGCGAATGCGTGAGGGGTTCTTTATTTGCCGATTATCTACGGCTAAGAATTACCTCTGCCAACTGCTGTAGCGAGTGATGTTCTTCTAGGCTGGCAAATGCGCCATCACTGTTGCCAGCAAATGCACTCTGGCACTCGCTAGCAGTAATTCCGATCACCAGAACCTGTTTAGCCTGTACTGCTCCTTCGTCAAAACTCTCTCGATCTTTAAGGAAGAGCCCTGACTGGTGTGAAACAAGGTCGATGAGAAATGGAATCAGAATGGGATTGGCGGGAATCAGGCAAATCTCATCAGCGCCATCTTCATCATTGAGCGAAGGCACATTAGCTGCAAAGAGCGGCTCATTAAGGCCGGTGGTTTCGCTATTGGTTGGAACCATCCCAAAGGTCATGTGAAGAGCTGCCAGAATTTCTGCATGAGTGCTGCTATGTGGCAGATCGAAGTCACTGGCGATCACCGTGTGCAATGGAGAAGAGGAGGCAACGTTGAGTACAGGAGTCACAACTGTTCCTGATGGGTATGAACCATCTTCTACAAAGGAGAGAATTGCGTGGGCACCATCTAAAGCAGCATCACTCAGGTAGGTGCTTCGATCGCCACTGACCTGGCGAATATCGAGTTCAAATGAGTTTTCTTCCAAAAGTGAGATAAGTCCTGGAAGATCCGAAGGTTCGTCGGCATAAGTAATCGTTACCTTGCACGGATCCACATTATCTAGACCCGATAAAGCCATCGCCTTTAACTCTTGCGCGGTGCTCAGTGCAAGACTTCCAGCAAGTTCCATGTCGCCAAACTCTTGTAAGGCCATGTACTCACATGGGGTGCCAAGTGCCTGGATGCGTGCGGCAACTTCGCTTACCGAGAGTGCTTCATCGCCTACTGCAATCAGAAAGAT
>WLGP01000010.1 GCA_009703165.1 Actinomycetota bacterium
TAAGAACCTTAAGAACTTTACGGCTCTAGCTACAGGTTCATTGCTTCCATTGCGCTCTGCGTCACTGGGATAAATTAATAAAGGTATGCGGTGCGCCGAAACGAGGGCTGGCGCACCGCATTACCCTTTCATAAAGAATTAAGGAGAACCCTTACGTGAAATCCAGACTGCGTTCGACAGTCTTCTTCACTCGCCTAGCGAGTGTGCTCACAACACTCTTTGGCATCTCAATTTTCGTCTTCATCGTTCTTCGCGTTATCCCTGGCGATTCAATTACCGGTTCACTCGGAATTGAGACAGGTGCACTGAACGAAGAACAGATTGCAGCGCTTAAGGTCTACTACGGCATCGACAAATCACTTGTCGGACAGTACTTCTCGTGGATGAGTTCATTCCTCTCTGGAGATTTTGGCTTTGCCTACTCCAACGGAGTCTCTGTTCTTGAACTGACCAAATCCGCCCTCCCTGTCACCATTCAGCTAGCGCTCTTTGGAACGATCTCTGGCGTCATTATCGGAATTAGCGTTGGCATGTTTAGCGCGAGCAAGCCAGGCAGCACCCGCGACTTTGCTGGACAATTCTTCGGACTACTCGCCTTGGCAGTGCCAGGCTTTGTTTTAAGTACAACAATCGTCACCATCATGGCCAATAAATTTGGTTACTTTCCAAATGGCTACGAATACATGTCGCCATGGGAAGACCCATGGATGAATTTCCAGCAGATGATGTTTCCGGGCTTAGTTCTTGGAATTGCCGTTGCTGCGCCCGTAATGCGTACGACGCGTTCTGCCCTCCTTGAGACAGTCGATAAGGACTTTATCCGTACTGCTTACGGAAAAGGCGTTAAACATAAGATTGTTCAGTACAAGCATGTACTTCGTAACTCACTTATTCCGATCGTGACCATGACAGGTATTCAATTCGGATACCTTCTTGGCGGCGCAGTTATCGTGGAGAAGATCTTTGCTATGCCAGGTATGGGGCGGCAAATCCTCGATGCGATCAATAAGCGCGAATACGCGACCGTACAAAGTAGCGTCATGATCTTCGCGATTATGTTCGTTCTTATCAATGTCATTACAGACATGGTTTACCGACGTATAGATCCGAGAATCAAATGAGAGAAAAGACCTGGTTTTCGTATTACCTCAAGAGCACCAGCGGAGTCGTTGGTGGCATCTTGGTACTCATCATGGTGGCAATTTCCCTGCTATCGGCGCTGGGAATCACACCTCACGATCCATTGATTCAAGATCCAATCAATGCGCTACAAGGTCCTTCATCCCAATATTGGTTTGGTACTGATCAATTCGGTCGCGACATCTTGTCTCGCTGTATGGATGGAATGCGTAGATCCATGTTGGTCTCAATCGTTGCCGTCTCCATCGCAACTCTTGTCGGTGTCCTGATGGGTATCGTGGGCGGCTACTTCGGCAAAGTTCTCGATGGATTTGTCGTTCGCTTCAGCGATGTCATCTTCGCCTTCCCAGCAATTCTCTTGGCTCTTGCAATCGTTAATAGCCTTGGAAATTCTTGGATCGATACCTCGATTGCGATCGCAGTTGTCTACACACCAATCTTTATCCGTGTAGCCCGCGGCCCGGTCTTGAGCGTTAAAGAGATGGATTATGTAAAAGCGGTACGAATCCTTGGTTTTTCAACTCCTAAGGTCCTCTTTAGCCACATCTTGCCTAACGTTCTTCCACCGATTGTTATTCAGATTGCACTCTCTATGTCATGGGCAATTCTCACCGAATCTGGCTTGAGCTTCCTTGGCCTTGGAACACAGCCACCTGATGCCTCACTCGGTCTTATGGTTTCAGAGGCGCAATCACTTGCAGCCTTTGCATGGTGGACCCTTGCCTTCCCATCGCTCTTTATCACTATCGCAGTAGTTGGGCTCAACCTCGTTGGTGATGGTCTTCGTGACTCTTTGGACCCTGCAAGAAGGAGTTCATAATGTCGAAGCCACTTATTGAAATTTCAAATCTCACAGTCAGCACCACTGACGATAACCGCACACTGGTCAACGATGTCTCATTTAGCATCGCCCCAGGAGAAGCAGTTGGCGTTGTAGGAGAGTCAGGATCTGGAAAGACTCTGACAGCACTCTCTCTTTTAGGTTTGTTACCTCGCGGAGTTCATGCCACATCAGGTTCGATTACATATGGCGGCAAAGATCTTCTCACTGCAGATAGAGAGACTTTGCGCTCGATTCGCGGTAACGAGATTGCCATGATCTACCAGGATCCAATGACTGCTCTTAACCCAGTCATGAAACTTGGCGCACAGCTGATTGAAGTTATCCAATCTCATGGTGGAGATACCAGCAATGCAATGGAGCGCGTCCTCACTGCATTTTCAGAGGTGGGAATTCCTGATCCAAAGCGTGCCTATGAGAGCTACCCACATGAATTCTCAGGTGGAATGCGCCAGCGCGTGATGATTGCAATGGCTTTGATCCTCTCGCCACAATTGTTGATCGCCGATGAGCCAACTACCGCACTCGATGTAACAATCCAGCAGCAGATCCTCGCTCTTGTCATGCAAGAGCGACGTAAACGCAACATGTCGATGCTCTGGATTACCCACGATCTTGGAGTCGTTGCAAATCTTGTTGATCGCGTCATTGTTATGTATGCCGGACGTATCGTTGAGGTCGGTAGCGTGAAGGAAGTCTTCACCAACCCACAACACCCTTACACAGCAGGGCTTTTGGCATCTCTTCCTAAGGCCTCAGATAAGAACCGCACGCGTCTTCTCTCAATTCCTGGCATTCCACCTAAACCGTGGACCGTTGGAGAGAGCTGCGCCTTTAGCCCACGTTGTAGCAAAGCCGATCAACAGTGCAGATCATCACTTCCAGTACTTGCCACAAATACACATACAGATGCTGCATGTTTTCATCTGATGGGAGATAACTCATGACTCTTTCAATTACAGATGTCACAAAGCGCTACAAGATTCGAGTCACTCGCGCCCAAGTAAATGCGCTCAATGGAGTAACGATCGATCTTCCTGCAAAGAAGACCTTAGGTATTGTCGGCGAGAGCGGTTGTGGAAAATCAACTCTTGCTCGAATGATTGTCGGTCTTGAGCAACCATCATCAGGAACGGTTACGTGGAACGGCGAACCAATCTTTGATAAAGCTCGCAATATGCTCTCGAGCAAGCACTCAAATATCCAACTGGTATTTCAGGATCCATACTCATCTCTCAACCCGCGCCAGAAGATTGGCGACTCGATCGCTGAAGTTCTTACAGTTCATCACCTTGTAGAGAAAGATGCAGTACAGGCAAGGATCGCTGAATTACTGACAGAGGTCGGAATTAGCCCAGAGCTGGCTCACCGCTACCCACATCAACTCTCTGGCGGACAGCGTCAACGTGTGAGCATCGCACGCGCACTTGCATCGCAACCAGATCTCCTTGTTCTCGATGAACCGGTATCGGCACTTGATGTATCTGTACGTGCAGAGGTGATGAACCTTTTGATCGACCTTCGTGAACGTTTAGGACTTACCTACATCTTTATCAGCCACGATCTCTCGATGATTCGCCACATCTCAGATCAGATCGCTGTGATGTATCTAGGAAAGATTGTTGAATCTGGTCCATGGGATTCTGTCTTGGAAAATCCACAGCACCCATATACAAAGGCGTTGATTGCAGCGATGCCAGATCACACAGAGGTGGGAAATAACGCCTACGAAGCACCACTCAAGGGCGAAGTTCCAGATCCTGCATCGATGCCAACAGGGTGCGCCTTCCATTTGCGTTGCCCGATAGCAGTTCCCTCATGTTCAACCAACGCCCAAACGTTGCGCGAGATTGAGCCCAACCATCAGATCGCATGCCAGGAGGTTAAGTAGATGAAAGTTATTGGAATGATCTCTGGAACATCCTTTGATGGCATTGATGCCGGCTGCTATGAAATCTCAGTAAGCGATGGAGTAATGAGTGCTGAGCTCATTGGTTTTGAAAGTTATGAGTACCAAGATCATGTACACGACCTGATCGCAAAGGCGATGCCACCTCAGATGACCGACCTTGAGACTGTCTGCATCCTAGATACTTACGTTGGCCAAGAATTTGCTCGCGCAGCAGTTGATCTCTCAAAACGACTTAACGTCACTGCAGATCTGATCGTCTCGCACGGTCAGACCGTCTATCACTGGATTGATAGCGACCATAAAGCGCGCGGAACGCTACAGATTGGCGAACCAACATGGATTGCAGAGGCAACTGGAGTCACAGTGCTTTCAAATATCCGCTCACGCGATGTTGTCGTCGGCGGACATGGTGCACCCCTTGTGAGCATCTTGGATCAACTCTTACTTGGAGCTCACGACGAACCTGTTGCTGCGCTCAATCTTGGTGGAATTTCAAATGTAACCGTAACTGGCAAAGGGTTAACGCCAATTGCCTATGACATTGGACCGGCAAATGGTCTCCTTGATGCCGCAATCTCTGCCTACACCAATGGCGCTTCTCATTACGATGACGCCGGAAAGATTGCAGCGGCCGGAACAGTTAATCAAGAGATCTTAAAGAAACTTCTTGCAGAGCCTTACTACGCACTTTCTGCTCCAAAGTCGACTGGCAAAGAGCTCTTCCACCTTCCATATATCACCGATCATTTTGGCGATATCTCAACGTGGAAGATCGAAGATGTGATGGCAACTTTGCTCGAACTCACAGTTGAGACAGTTGCTCTCGATGTTGAAAAATACAAAGTCTCACAACTCTTTGTTGCAGGAGGCGGTAGCGCCAACCCTGTGATGATGGCAGCACTTGCTGCACGCCTTGCACCTTGCGAAGTGCTAACAATGAGTTCACTTGGAGTAGATCCTCGCCAGAAAGAGGCGCTGGCATTTGCGATTATGGGTTATCTCTCAGCCCACGGTCAGCCAGGTTCGATTCCATCATGTACCGGTGCTGGCAAGGCGACAATTCTTGGATCATTTACTCCCGGAAGTGGCCCGCTACAACTTCCAGCACCGCTTGCAACTGCGCCAACTAAACTCGTTATCGCCTAAACGTTTAGGCTAGCAATGAGCTCTATCTCCAGCGCCGCCCATTCAGGTGTCGTTCGAGATTTTCCAGTCGGAGTAAATCCATTCTTGAGATATAAAGAATTAGCGATTTCATTATCTGCAAAGACCCACAAAGTCATCTGGGTAAATCCGCGCCCTGCAATGCGATCCATCGCCTCGTGTAGCCCTTTCTTGCCAAAGCCACGGCCAGCAGATTCAGGATCTACATATAGCGAAAAGAGATGGCCGCGCGAGACATCATCTTTATCGCTACCGATTCGAAAGACTCCCACGATCTTCTCGTCATCGAGCAAGAGAAGAGTCTGCTTATCTCCTGGGGTTTCAATACTTGTGCGCCATAACTGCTCGGCACTTTCAGGCGTAAAGGATTCACGCGCACTTTCCGAGAGCACATTTGCATACGAGATAGTCCAACAACGCAAGAAGATTGCGGCGATTACAGGTAGATCATCAACTGTTGCATCCCTAAACTCCATGGCGGTAAGTCTATGAGTTCTCTCGACTTTACATTGGGTCGCCACGAAGTCACTTTGCGCGAACCATTTATCACCGCCCTTCGCAGAGTTGAGCAGTATCCAGTCATCACATTTACCATCAGCGATCAATCTGGAAACTTTGGTGCTGGGGAAGCCGTTGCAACGCCAGCAATTGTGGGGGATTCACTTGAGGAGATCGAAAAGGATTTAACACAAGTCATCACACCAGCCTTGCGCAGTGTGACCGCACTTGATCAAGGACTTATGCAACTTGCAGAGGTAGGAGTTGCGCCAAGTAGTAGAGCAGCAGCAGATGTTGCGCTACGAAGTTACTTTGCCCATAAATCCGGTGCGACACTGGCTGCATCGCTTTCGGTAACTACCAATCAGATTCGCACTGATGTAACTGTTCCAGTTGCAGAACCTGATGCTCTAGAAGAGATAGTTTCTCAACGACTGTCTCAAGGATTTTCATCGCTCAAAGTTAAGTTAAAGAGTGAACCCTTGGAGAAGAATCTTGAAGTGATGAAGGTGATTTCTGGCCTGGTGCAAGGGCGAGCATCTCTACGTGTCGATCCAAATCAGGCGTGGGACTTTGAATACAGTGCCGCTTTCCTGCAAGGCCTTGCAACGTTAGGAATCGAGATTGAATACCTTGAACAACCGGTAGGTAGGCACGAGATAGATGCACTCTCACAATTACAAAAGTTGAACTTAGCGCCAATCATGGCCGATGAGTCACTCTTTACACTGGGCGATCTTGAGAAGTTGCTCAAGGTAAAGGCCTGCACCTGGGTCAATGTAAAACTTCTTAAAAGTGGTGGCATCACACTCGCACTTGAGATTGCCCAGCGCGCTAGCGATGAAGGTCTCAAGGTCTCGATTGGAAGCATGATGGAAGGTGCCGGGGGAGTACATGCTGCAGCGCTATTGGCCGCAGCTATCGCGCCAGAGTTGATCCATGACCTTGATGCTGCGTGGTGGCATAGAGATAGCGCAATTGGCTATAGAGATGGTTGGCTAGCGCTATGACGCCAGGAAAAATATTCGCCTCAAGCATTGATGGTGTTAGGTCTATTGAGCGTGAAGGTTTACGTAATCTAGATCAGCCGGTTAATGAGAAGACAGCATGCGATCTTGGCTCTGTCACAAAGATAGTCTCGACAACTTCCATCATTATGAAACTCGTTGAGAGTAAGACGATTGCAGTTACCGATCAGGTCGAGAGATATCTCCCTGAGTGGGCTAGTTATCAACGTGCAGGTGTAACAATCGGCGATCTCCTCGAACATCAATCTGGCCTACGTGAATGGCAGCCGCTCTACATTTCACAAGAAAATGGCGCGCAGGCTCGCCAAGTGATTGCCAAAGATGGATACGCTCATGGCTCTGGTCGCCACTATTCAGATTTGGGATTTATCACGCTAGGAAATGTGATTACCGAAGTTCTCGGAACTGATTTAGAGAGCGCCTTTAAAGAGTGGGTAAGTAATCCATTGGGATTGAAATCAACTCAATACCGCGCACCTATTGATCCCAGTGATGTCTTTGCCTCATCATTTGGAGATCGCGCCGAAATAGAGATGATCAGAACTCAGATTCCATATAAGACAACTGAAACGTTAGAAGAATTTACCCAGTGGCGTGATCACATCTTGGAAGGCGAAGTCAATGATGGTAATTCTTTCCATCTCTACAAAGGCGTCAGTGGCCATGCTGGATTATTTTCAACTGCAGAAGATCTCCTCAAGTATGGAGAAGAGCTCTTATCTAGTCTGCATGGAGATGGATACTTTGATAGAAAAGTATTGGAATCTTTTCTTACTCCAGGGCGCGATCAGATGCAGGGACTCGGATTTAGAAATTGGATAGAGGCAGGCGAGATTGAGTATTGGGGACATACAGGCTTTCCTGGTGTAACCCTGGCTATATCACCCCATCGCAAGAACGTCCTTGTTCTCTTGAGCAATCGCTTGCTTACGGAAGAAACCCCGGAGAAGACTGAAGATATCTTCGCCGATTTTCGCTCTACGATGCGAAATCGTTATATTAAATAGGTGTCTTTTCGGTGCCTGCCACCCCTATATTAATGGCAAGATTTTTCACAGACATTGCCGAGCAAGGAAATGTTTTTTCATGAAGGGGGTTGCAGGTGGCTGATAAGCGCGAAAAGCACCCCATCTTCGGAGATCTCCTCGGCGAGATCGCAAATCAAATCCCTTCATTTCATGCAAGCGAAGTAGCGATCGCAGATGCAATCTTGAGCAATCCCGAACTTGCATCAGGAATGAATATTTCGCAGATTGCAGATAAGAGCGGAACCTCTGTCGCATCTGTTGTCCGTTTCTGTAAGACGCTTGGATTTAAAGGTTATCCAGAGTTTCGCATGGCACTTATTGGCCAACTCAGCCGCCAAATTGCACAAGGTGCCGATCTTCAACTCGATGGCGGTATCACCGTTGATGACTCTGCTGCAGAGGTAATTCGCAAGATCGCCTATGCCGACGCACTTGCCATTAAGACAACGGCAGAACGCCTCGATGTTGAGACATTTACCAAGACTGTAGATATCTGGGAATCTGCCAGCACAATTGGAATTATCGGTTTTGCATCAAGTGGTTATGTGGCGATGGATCTACAACTCAAGCTCAATCGTCTCGGTAAGCGATCTGTTGCCTGGTCTGATCTCCACACCGCACTTACATCCATCTCACTTTTGAAAAAAGGCGATGTACTTGTTGCAATCAGTCATAGCGGCACAACGCTAGACATTATTGATGTGATCTCTGAATTTAAAGAGAAGGGAATCACGATTGTTCTCATTACCAACGCACTACGTAGCCCAGCAACAGCAATCGCTGATCTAGTTCTCTTTACCTCTGCGCGCGAAACCACCTTGCGCAGTGGAGCAACGGCAAGTCGTATTGCCCAGTTAACGGTGGTTGATTGTCTCTGCGTCTCCCTGGCGCAGAGAAACTGGAGCGGCACCAAAGCTGCTCTAGATGAATCTAGATCGGCCGTGGGACGTCGTTCTGGAAAGAAATTGAGCGAAGTTGAAAAACCTCGTTCAAAACCTACATCCCGCTCTCGAGGAGGAAAATAAGTGAAGATCTCACAACGCCGCGTACGCGGTTTGGTAGCTGCGGCAGTTGCTGCGTCAGTAATTGCTGGCCCAGTAATCGCTTCAATGCCAGCACAAGCAGCATCAGAACTCACATTCTGGAGCTGGCGCACAGAAGATAAGGCTTTCTATGAAGAACAACTAGGTATCTTCAAGGAAAAGACCGGAATCTCAGTTAAGTTCACGCCATATGTGAACACTGAATACAACGCAATCTTGTCTACAGCTCTTACAGCTGGAAGCGGACCAGATGTTATGCAGGTCCGCCCATACGGTGGAATGGCTAACCTTTCAGATGCAGGTAACTTCCTAGCGCTTACCGCTGCGGATGTACCAGCACTTCGCAGAATGTCTCCTGGCGTACTTGCTGGAGTTCAGGGTTACACAGTGAAGAAGCAGTTCGGTCTTCCATACGCAACATCAGTCATTGGTGTTATGTACAACCCAGATCTTCTTAAGGAAGCTGGCGTTAAGGCTCTGCCATCAACATGGGATTCATTCCTACGCGTTCTTCAGCAGATCAAGTCAAAGGGAATCATTCCACTAGGTAACGCATCAGGAAATGCTCCAAGTCTTGAGCAGATGCACGCTGGAATCGGGCCAACCTTCTACGGTGGAACACAGTTCTTTAACGATGTCGTTAAGGGAACACGTACCTTTACTGATAAGAATTACGTCGCATCATTGCAGGCAGTTAAGGATCTCGTTCCTTTCATGCCAGCAAACCCAGCAGGCGTTGATTACAACACCGCTCGCGGACTTTTCGCTAATGAAAAGGCTGCCTTCTACATCGGTGGAAACTATGAAATCTCATACTTCCGCTCACTCAACCCATCACTCAACGTTGCTTGGATGCCAGCACCAGCTGCTGCACCAGGTGCTAAGCGCTTTGTGACAACATGGGCAGATGGTGGCTTTGGTATCAACGCAAAGACCAAGGCAAAGCCAGAAGCAATCAAGCTTCTTAACTTCCTTGCTAGCAAGGAGTTCAACCAGGCAGCAGCAGATCAGCTCGGTTGGATCCCAACAGCTCCGTACATCAAGATCACAGATCCTGCGATCGCAAAGATGTCGAAGTCACTAGCATCACAGGGCACACCATTCTTGAACGTAGTTGGTTTCCGTTTCGGAACACCTACTAGCTCAGCAATTTTGCAGCCAGGATTCCAGAAGCTCACTGCGGGTACAACAACAGCCGCAGAACTTGCTAAGGATGTCCAGGCAGCAGTTGCAACTTGGTACGCTCCACAAAAGGGTAAGTCCTAAGAAATAGAGATCGGGTGCGGAAAATTTTTTCCGCACCCGATTTTTCTTGTTTTGTTTTTGCTATCTGAGAAGAGGAATGTAAGTGAAGCTCAGCGGTATTAAGAGAGAGCAACGTAAATTTCGTTGGCTCCTGCTCTCTCCAGGATTATTGATTATTATTATCTTTACCAGCGTCCCTGCGCTGACAACACTGAGTTACGCCTTCTTTGAGTGGAAGGGCTTCGTCCGTGGTTCATGGGCTGGCTTTACCAACTTCGAACGCCTCTTCACCTTCCCTTTCAGAGATCAATTCTTTATGGCATTTCGCCACAATGTTCTTGTCTTTATAGGAATTATGATTTTGCAGACATCTCTTGGTCTGCTCATCGCATATGCACTCTTTAATCTTCAGAGAGGTCAACGATTCTTTAGAACAGTTACCTTCCTTCCAGTTATCTTCTCTCTGGTAATCGTGGGCTATATGTGGCAGATCATCCTTGATCCGTACTACGGCCCAATTAACTTGATCGTAGGAGAGCTGGGACAACCAACCTGGGCGCGGGCATGGCTCGGCGATACAGCAACAGCCCTTCCTACACTTGTCTTTATCAACTTATGGCGCTGGGTCGGATTCCCAGCAATCATCTTCTTGGCCGGACTTAATGCGATCAGCACCGATTACATCGAAGCCGCCCGCATTGATGGAGCATCTGAAGGAAAGATCTTTAGAAAGATTCTCTTCCCACTTCTTGCCCCATCGATGACGATCATCACGATCCTCACATTTATCGGAGCCTTTGAATGGTTTGATCTCCCATACATTCTGGGTGGATCTAATGGCTCTCCCGCCGGAGCTACAGATACTTTGGCGCTGATGTTCTATCGCCTCTCATTTGGTTCAGTTGATTCTGGCGCCAACGAAGTTGGTGTGGGTTCAGCACTCGGTGTAATTATCTTTACCGTTGTAGGAGTAGGCGCTGCCGTCGGTTCTAAATTACTGCGTCGCAGAGAGGTGGAGATGTAAATGAAACTCTTCATGTCAAAGACATTCTTCCGCGGAGTCTTGATTGTCAACGCCATCGTGATCTTGCTTCCGGTTCTCTTCCTTGTCAACTCAAGCCTTCGTGAGACAAATGATTTTGCACGAACGCCACTCAAACTTGCAACAGATCCTGCATGGAGTAACTTCGCGTCAGTCTGGCAAGACGGTAACTTTGCGATCTACCTAAAGAATTCAATCCTTGTCACCGGTGGTTCGCTGATCCTAATTCTTGTCTGCGCACTTGGTGCAGGCTTTGTTCTAGGTCGTTATGAGTTCCGCGGCCATAGCTTGATCATGGCCTTCGTCCTTTCAGGAATGTTAGTTCCGGCAAAACTTGCGATCCTCCCACTCTTTATCCAGCTCAAGTGGATGCACCTGCTCAACTCCCATCTAGGTCTGATCTTGGTCTATGCCGCAGGCGCACTTCCTGCTGCGATATTTATTATGAGTGGCTTCTTTAGATCACTTCCTGCAGATCTAGATAACGCAGCCCGAATCGATGGGGCATCTGAATTCCAACTCTTACGTCGAGTCCTCATGCCACTAGTCCGACCAGGACTTGCGATCGTTGCAATCTACTCAGCAATTCCAATCTGGAATGACTTCTTCCTGCCCCTTGTATTCCTACAAGATCCTGAGAAGAAGACGATCATGCAGGGGTTGACGATGTTCTTTGGTCAGTACTCATCACAATGGGGAGTCCTCTTTGCAGGCCTGACTATGGCAGCCCTTCCTCTGATCGTTCTCTATCTCATTCTCTCTGAGCAATTCATTAAGGGGCTTACCGCCGGTGCTGTGAAAGGCTAGGCATATGGCTTTTCTAGGAATTGATGCCGGCGCCTCATCGGCTAAGTGGGCGTTGGCAGATGAGAGCTCAATCGTGCTCACGGGAGTTACTGGACCAATCGATGGCCATATCACTCGGAGTGAATCACTTGAGCGGATGCAGAAGAATCTGGCGCAGATAAAGTCTGAGTGTTCACAGAGTATTGATCACGTAGTAATCGGCATTACTGGAATCGCAGAGACTCCTGCAGAGCGCGCGCAGACACTTAAGGTCATCGCAGATGTATTTACCGATTCCA
>WLGP01000100.1 GCA_009703165.1 Actinomycetota bacterium
GACACAGTCGTTCTCACAGATATTCTCGAAGGTAAGCCAGAAGGTTTAGCCCTTGATATGAATCAATCGCGATCAATCGAAGGTTTTGAGACAAAGATTATTGGAGCCACAACAACTGCAGATGGCGCAGGATATGAAGCCACAGCAAATTCAGATGTTGTTGTTATTACCGCAGGCCTTCCACGTAAGCCGGGAATGAGCCGCATGGATCTCATCGGAGTAAATGCTGGAATCGTCCGCGGAGTTGCCGAAAATATTGCAAAGCATTCACCAAATGCCGTCATTATCGTTGTATCTAATCCACTCGATGAGATGACAGCGTTGACTCAGATTGCAACAAACTTTCCAAAGAATCGCGTAATGGGTCAGGCAGGAATGCTCGATACCGCTCGCTTTACCAACTTTGTCGCTGAAAAGCTCGGAGTTGCCGTCTCATCTGTGAAGACTCTGACACTTGGTTCACATGGCGACACCATGGTTCCAGTTCCAAGCCGTTGCACCGTCGATGGTGTGGCACTTTCTGAAAAGCTCTCAGCTGAAGAGATCGCAGATTTGGTTGATCGCACACGTAACGGTGGAGCAGAAGTTGTTGCACTCTTGAAGACCGGATCTGCCTACTACGCACCATCTGCTGCAGCTGCTCGTATGGCAAAGGCTGTTATCGAAGATTCAGGTGCTGTAATGCCAGTATGCGCATGGGTTGATGGCGAATACGGAATCTCAGGTGTCTACCTCGGAGTTGAAGCAGCAATCGGTCGCGAAGGCGTCAAGAAGGTTGTTGAGACCGCACTGACAGATTCAGAGTTGGCTTCTCTCAAGGAGGCAGCAGAGGCTGTACGCAGCAAGCAATCAGATGTTCAGACTCTCTAATTAAATTCAAGAGTTCAGATTCAAAAAAAAAGACACGAGACCAGTAAGGGATGACAATGAGCAAGATCAAAGTAACAGGAACCGTTGTTGAGCTAGATGGCGATGAGATGACCCGCATCATGTGGCAGTTCATCAAAGATTCGCTCATCCTTCCTTACCTCGATGTCAATCTTGAGTACTACGACCTCGGTATGGAGCATCGCGATGCCACCGATGATCAGGTCACCATTGATGCAGCTCATGCGATTCAGAAGCATGGTGTTGGAATCAAGTGCGCAACCATTACCCCAGATGAGGCGCGCGTAGAAGAGTTCGGCCTCAAGAAGATGTGGAAGTCTCCTAACGGAACTATCCGCAACATTCTCGGCGGCGTTATCTTCCGCGAACCAATCATCATCAGCAACGTTCCACGTCTTGTTCCACACTGGACTAAGCCGATCGTCATTGGCCGCCATGCATTTGGTGATCAATACAAGGCCACAGATATCAAGGTTCCAGGTGCTGGAAAGCTCACTCTGACCTACGTTCCTGAAGGCGGCGGAGAGCCAATGAACCTTGAGGTATTTGATTTCAAATCTTCAGGTGTAGCAATGGCGATGTATAACGTCGATGATTCGATCCGTGACTTTGCTCGCGCATCACTGAACTACGGACTACTTCGTAAGTTCCCTGTCTATCTTTCAACAAAGAACACCATCTTGAAGGCCTACGACGGTCGCTTTAAAGATATCTTCCAAGAGATCTACGAAGCAGAGTTCAAGAAGGACTTTGATGCTGCAGGTATTTGGTATGAGCACCGCCTCATCGATGACATGGTTGCCATGTCTCTTCGCATGGAAGGCGGCTACGTCTGGGCATGTAAGAACTACGACGGCGATGTGCAATCAGATACCGTCGCACAGGGTTACGGCTCACTCGGTTTGATGACATCAGTGCTCATGACTCCAGATGGAAAGATCTGTGAATCAGAGGCAGCACACGGAACAGTGACACGTCACTACCGCGATCACCAAGCAGGTAAGGCGACATCAACTAACCCAATCGCATCAATCTTTGCCTGGACACAAGGGTTGGCACACCGCGCCAAGCTCGATAACAATGCAGAGCTTGCAGAGTTCTCAAAGACTCTTGAGCGCGTATGTATTGAGACTGTCGAGCAGGGCAAGATGACCAAGGATCTATCTCTCTTGATCTCACCTGATGCTCCATGGCAGACCACACAAGAGTTCCTCAATTCAATCGATGAGAACCTTAAGAAGGCTATGGCGTAAGGGTAAGCAAAATAAATCGAAGTAATAAAAAAGCCCGCCGGATATCCGGCGGGCTTTTTTAATGAATTACTTATGCAAGACGCTCTCCGGTTGTTGCGCTGAAGAGGTGAACTGAACTCTGGTTTGCAGAGACAGTAATTGTCTGACCGGCACGTGGTGGGTTCTTTGGATCCCAACGAACGATCACTTGTGCGCCTTCATCAGTTGCATTAGCGAACTGCACTGATGAATCAGCTGGCTTTCCGTAGACAAATGCATCTGAGCCGAGCTCTTCAACAACTTCTACAAGAACATCAAAGCCAGAAGATGCAGGAGCAAATCCTTCTGGGCGGATACCTACGGTGACAGATGAGCCAGCAGATGCTGGAACATCGATCGATAGGCTTCCAAGCTTTGCCTTACCGCCCACTACTGGCGCTGTAAGCAAGTTCATCGCAGGTGAACCGATGAAGCCAGCAACGAATGCGTTAGCTGGGCGATCATAGAGATTGCGTGGTGTATCAACTTGCTGGAGGAGACCATCCTTAAGAACAGCAACGCGATCACCCATGGTCATAGCTTCAACCTGGTCGTGCGTTACATAAACGGTGGTGATTCCAAGGCGACGCTGCAATGCAGCAATCTGTGTACGAGTTGCTACACGCAACTTCGCATCAAGGTTTGAGAGAGGCTCATCCATAAGGAATACCTGTGGTTCGCGAACAATCGCACGACCCATAGCAACGCGCTGACGCTGTCCACCTGAGAGAGCCTTTGGCTTACGATCTAGGTATGGCTCAAGGTCGAGCAACTTTGCAGCTTCACGGACGCGCTTGTCGCGCTCTTCCTTTGAAACTCCAGCGATCTTCAGAGCAAATCCCATGTTCTCAGCCACAGTCATATGTGGGTAGAGCGCGTAGGACTGGAAGACCATTGCGATGTCGCGATCTTTAGGTGCAACGTTTGTTACATCTTTATCGCCGATGAGAATACGACCAGCATCGATCTCTTCTAGGCCTGCCAACATACGAAGTGATGTTGACTTTCCGCAACCTGATGGTCCAACGAGAACAAGGAACTCTCCATCGTTTACAACGAGGTTGAGCTTGTCGACTGCTGGGGCGGTTGTGCCTGGGTAGATACGTGATGCGGCTTCAAATGTTACTGATGCCATGATAAGCAACTCCTTCTCCGGGCAGGTACGTGCCCGACGGTCCGAGGATGAAGGTGTACACCGGTTGGTGAACGGTTGAAGGCTACGACAGGCGGGGGCAAAAAGGAAGAGAATTCGCTAGACTTCTCGCATCATGGAGAGCCACTCGGTTAGCTCACTTCTCGGCGATTTAGGGATAGTGACCCTTCTGATCGCCCTAGGCGGTCTCTTTGTCGCTGCCGAAATCGCCCTCATCTCACTTCGCGATAGCCAGGTCAAGCAGCTGGCCTCCAAAGGAAAGCGCGGGGCTAAGGTCGCCTTCCTTGCCTCAAATCCCAACCGTCTTCTCGGTGCTGTCCAAATCGGCGTTACCGTCAGTGGTTTTCTCTCTGCAGCCCTCGGCGCAGAACGCTTGGGCGCATATGTCATCCCTCGCCTTGAAGATCTTGGTGCATCAAATGGTGCAGCCAACGCAATCTCACTTGTAGGCCTGACACTTGTCATTGCTTATTTCTCTCTTGTCTTTGGTGAACTTGTTCCTAAACGTCTTGCACTTTCTCGTACCGAACCAATCGCCTTAGCTTTTGCAGGCCTGATTGATTTCACGGCTAAGTTATTTAGACCGATTATCTGGCTCTTATCTCACTCAACCAACTTTGTTGTGCGCATCTTTGGTATCGATCCCAATGAACAGCGCAGCGCGATGTCAGAAGAAGAGCTCCTTGATCTTGTTGCAGGCCATGCTGCGTTGACCGATGAAGAGCGCGACATTGTTGAAGAAGTCTTTAACGCCTCTGAACGCCAGATCCATGAAGTGATGGTTCCACGCACCGAAGTTGATTTCTTCGATGCTTCGCTCACCGTTGGAAAGGCGATCAACCTTGCGATGGATAAGGCGCACTCACGCTATCCAGTAGTACGTGGATCTACCGATGAAGTTATTGGATTTATCCACGTCCGCGATCTTCTCGATCCAACTCTTGTGAGCGCCGGCGGAAAGATCCAAGAGATGGTCCGCTCCATTATGTTCTTACCTGGCACTAAGGGTGTTCTTCCTGCTCTGACAGAGATGCGCAATCAACGCCAACACCTTGCAATCGTTCTCGATGAGTACGGTGGAACAGATGGCATCGTCACCCTTGAAGATCTCGTTGAGTGCCTTATTGGCGATATTCGCGATGAATATGACAGCGACGAGCAGGAGATCACCCAAGAGACTCGCACAGGCGATTTTGAGGTTGATGGCCTAGTCTCAATCGAAGACCTCCTC
>WLGP01000101.1 GCA_009703165.1 Actinomycetota bacterium
AGGTTGAGTGGGCACAACGTGTAAATGTTGCAGCAAAAACTGGTTGGCACCGAGATCGCTTAGCGCCAGCTATTCGAACAGCGCTTGCTTCTTGGGAGCGACGCGTTCCGACTGCAAAGCTCAACTCATTCTTGGGAGCACTCATTGGTGCAACACCGCCACCTGTGCGCGGCGGAAAGCAACCAAAGATTTACTATGCAACCCAAGCTGGCATTGCACCTCCTAAGTTTGTTGTCTTCTCAAGCGGTTGGATCGAACCTTCTTATCGCAGGTTTATTGAACGTCGACTCCGTGAAGAGTTCGGTTTCCCGGGAACTCCCGTGATGGTTGCCATTCGCGTCAAAGAACGCGATAAGGAGAACGGCTAAGAGTTATGGCTTCACCGATTCTTACTTGGCCCAACGCACTTACCGGTCTTCGTGCCCTCGGAATACCCCTATTCCTCTATCTCGCCTTAGGGCCAGAGGCAGATGGCTGGGCGATTGTTGTATTGGCAATCGGGGGAGCAACCGATTACTTCGATGGAAAGCTAGCTAGAGCCTTGGGGCAAGAGTCAAAGTTGGGCGAGATTCTCGATCCCACGATTGATCGCCTCTACATCGTTGCCACACTTATTGCGCTCTACATCAGAGACGCTGTTCCGCTCTGGTTGATCGCAACCCTGGTAATTCGCGATGTGGTTCTCGGTCTCATGACCGTACTGCTGACAATGAAGAAGAAGCCGCCGCTGAAAGTTACCTTTATGGGCAAGGCTGCCACTTTCAACCTTCTCTACGCATTCCCGTTCTTGCTCCTAGCGTTGAGTGACTCAACTGCAGGCGAGGTCGCTTTTATCTTCGGATGGGCCTTTGCGATCTGGGGAGTGGCGCTCTATATCTCTACTGGAGTTTCATACTTCCTGACTGCGCTAAAAACTATTAGAGTGTGACCGAACTTTTCTCATCTACCGTCCGTACCTTCTGAAGGAGCTCCACATGTCATTGATCCCAGATTCGCTCAAATACACCAAAGAGCATGAATGGGTGCAGGAGACTTCGGCGACTGTTATTCGAATGGGAATTACTGATTACGCACAAGGTGCTCTCGGAGATATCGTCTATGTACAACTTCCAAAGGTTGGCGATGTAGTCGTTGCAGATAAAGTCTGTGGCGAAGTCGAATCGACGAAGAGCGTTTCAGAGATCTTCTCACCAGTAAGTGGAACAGTGATTGCGATTAACGATTCTTTGGAATCAAGCCCCGAGGTTCTCAATAGCGATCCATATGGCGCCGGCTGGTTGGCAGAGATCGAAGTGTCGACACCCCCAGTCGGTCTACTCTCGGCAGATGGTTACCGTCAAATTACCGCGTAATTTCTCGCCTCTATCGCTGCTTTTCTCCGCTTGATTTATCCCAGAGAGCGATCTAGTGTCAGCCTCCAGTTGATGTTGAGCTGTTGGCTTGGCGGTGTGAGAAAGTGGGGAGACGATGGCATCTACAGATGACCGCGAACTCACAACCACCCTCCGCCTCGGATCGACTCCAGGCACTTCCCCCTCAGATAGCGCTCTTCTAGAGGGCTATCTCGCAGGTGCCACAGGAGATGAGAAGGCAACACTTGATGAGATCGTTAAGGGATCATCAAAGAAGGCGATGCTGGTTATCTACAAGGGACCTTCACAGGGTTCACGGTATTTGATTACCAGTGCAGGGGCGACGATTGGTCGCGCTCACGAGAGTGAGATCTTTCTCGATGATGTAACAGTATCTAGAACACATGCATCAATCTCTTTCAGTGAAGGTTCTTCACGCTTTGAGATTGCAGATAGTTCAAGCCTCAACGGTACATACGTCAACGGTAAGAGCATTGAGAAAATTTCTTTAAGTAATGGAGATGAAGTTCAGATCGGCAAGTTCCATCTGCTCTTTGTCACAGGACAGAAATAGTTAACAGGGGAGAGACAGTGAGCGTTCCAGCACGTGCCTATTTAAGTATTGGTGAAGTTCTATCTAAACTTCGCGGAGATTTTCCGGACATCACAATTTCAAAGATTCGTTTCCTTGAATCTGAAGGATTGATCGAACCTCAGAGAACGCCTTCGGGCTATCGCAAATTCACAAGCGCTGACTTGGAACGGCTGCGCTATGTTCTTCTTGCCCAGCGCGATCACTACCTTCCTCTTCGAGTAATCAAGGAGAACCTTGATGCGATGGATCGCGGACTCGAGCCAGCACCCCTTGCCAATTCAGCGGCTGGACCTCGTCCGGCGCTTGGCCTTGCCACAGTCGATGGCGAGATCTCTCCCTCAAACTTTGCTCCATCTAGCGATCTTCGCCTCTCTCGCGATGAGCTCGTTAAGGCATCAGGAATTACCGACGGAGCCCTCACAGAGTTAGAGAGCTTTGGCCTTATCGCAATTCGTGGACGTCACTACGATGCAGATGCGCTCTCTGTAGCAACAGCAGTTGCATCAATGTCAGCATTTGGAATTGAACCGCGCCATCTGCGTTCATTTAAATCTGCAGCAGATCGCGAGATCGGTCTAATCGAGCAGGTTATTACTCCTCTCAATCGTCAGAAGAACTCTGATTCAAAGGCACGAGCAGAGGAAGTCTCCAAGGAGATCGCAGCGCTTTCGATCCGTCTTCACGCATCCCTTGTTCGCGCAGGTCTTAATCGTCCACGCTAGAGTCAACCCATGAGCGATGAGGCAACACCCTTTATCAGCATGGAGGTTGTAGGCGTTCGCATTGAGATGCCATCTAACCAACCGATCATCCTTCTTAAAGAGATAGATGGCTCGCGCTTTCTGCCTATCTGGGTTGGAGCGGCAGAGGCGACCTCGATCGCATTTGCTCAACAAGGTATTAATCCAGATCGTCCATTGAGCCATGACCTGATGCGCGATCTTCTGCAGACTCTCGATGCAACGCTGCTGGCTGTACAGATCACCCATATTCGCGATGGCGTCTTCTACTCAACGTTGCAGCTACGTACCCACGAAGATGCAGCGCTGGCGGTCTCGGCCAGGCCATCAGATGCGATCGCTCTAGCCCTTCGTAGCAATAGCAATATCCTCGCCTCCCGCGATCTGGTCGATCAGGTGGGTATTGAGATCCCGGAGCGGTTGATCCAGGAGATGGATGAACAAGGCCAGCCGGTCGAGGCACCGAGCGCCGACCTTGAGGCTTTCCGTGAGTTCCTCGACCAGATCAATCCAGAGGACTTCGCCGGATAAGTCTCAACCTCTAGTTGACGTTTGCTCCGTGTCGGTCATTGAATGGCCGCATGGGGCTGCGTATATTTGCCACTCAGAGCAACTCTTCCCCAAGAGAAATGAGAATCACGTGACCTCCCCAGCCACGCCAGAGATCGGCTATCGCGGTGCAACTGCATGTTCTGCTGCAGGAATTACATACCGCCAACTCGATTATTGGGCACGTACAGGGCTCGTTGAACCAAGTGTGCGAAGTGCAACAGGTTCAGGAACATCACGTCTCTACGGATTTCGCGACATTCTTGTTTTAAAAATTGTGAAGCGTCTACTTGATGCAGGTATCTCGCTGCAAAATATTCGCACGGCAGTAACGCATCTTCGTAGCAGGGGAGTGACCGAGCTCGAGCGCATCACGTTGATGAGCGATGGGGCATCTATCTATGAATGTGCAAGCCCAGATGAGATCGTCGACCTTTTGGCTGGCGGCCAAGGTGTGTTTGGTATTGCAGTCGGCAAGGTCTGGCATGAAGTTGAAGGATCTCTTGCAAACCTTCAAGGTGAGGTCGAAGGTTTACCTACTCGTGTTGAAGGCAACGATGAACTCTCGTTGCGCCGCAAGGCTAAAGGCGCATAAGTAGCTCCAAGCCCTTATATTTCACCTCTGTCTTAACTTTACAGGGGAGTCCAGTGGCAATCGAAGGTGGTTTCGCAGATCGTCATATAGGCCCCACCCATCATGATGAAGATTTCATGCTCTCATCATTGGGTTATAAAGATTTAGAGACTTTTATTTCAGATGTGGTTCCTGCCAACATTGCAATCTCAGGTGTTATCGAGAGCGCCATTGAACCGGGAATAAGTGAAGTTGCGGCAATTGCCGAACTGCGAGCTCTTGCAAAGAAGAACACTGTTTTAAAATCATTTATCGGAACCGGTTACTACGGAACTATCGTTCCACCTGTTGTGAAGCGAAATGTTTTAGAAAATCCAGCCTGGTACACCGCTTACACTCCTTATCAACCAGAGATTTCTCAGGGTCGACTAGAAGCACTCTTTGCTTTTCAGACTATGGTCTGCGAACTCACTGGTCTAGATATCTCAAATGCTTCAATGCTCGATGAATCAACGGCAGCAGCTGAGGCAATGACGCTTGCCCGTCGCTCATCCAAACTTAGCGATGATGCGGTCTTTCTCATTGAAGAACATCTCCACCCGCAGACAAAGGCAGTTGTGATCACTCGCGCAAAGCCTCTTGGAATTACTGTGGTTGAAGTTGATTCAGGGCACGTGGCACGTGATGGGTATGACGGTGAGTTCTTCGGAGCACTAGTTCAATATCCAGA
>WLGP01000102.1 GCA_009703165.1 Actinomycetota bacterium
CTCACCGTTGAACTTCGCCGCCAGCTCCGCCCGCTTGGTAAGCAAGCAGAAGTTGCTAAGAAGGCAGCGACCATTCAGGCAGATCTTCGCGATGCCAAGCTGCGCCTTCTTGCAGATGATTTCATCACCTTGTCGAAGACTCTCGATGCAGAAGTTGCAGATGAGACAGCGCTACGCGCTCGCCGTTCAGAGGTTGAGGCAGAACTTGAAACTGTTCGACGCCGTGAAGAGGCACTTGATGCGCAATCAGCTGTTGAAAGTCCGCTCCTAATCCAAGCTCAAGAGAATTTCTATTCACTCTCAGCACTCCGTGAAAAATTCCGCGGAACTCAATCTCTTGCGCAAGAGCGTTCACGCTTCTTAGCAGAAGAGGCAGAGGAGGCGCGTAACGCCGGTCGCGATCCAGAAGCGCTCGAGCGAGAAGCGGCTATCTTGCGTCAAGAAGAGGCAGAGCTGCGCAAAGGCGTTCAAGCAGCGGTCGTTGAGTTGGCACAGACAACCGCATCCCTTGCAGCTGCAGAGAGTTCGCTCAAGAGTGAAGAAGATAAAATTGCAGCAGCACTTCGCGCGATCGCAGATCAGCGCGAGGGAACTGCCCGTCAAGAAGGACATATCAAATCCCTTGCAGCACGCCTTGATGCGATTGCAGAAGAGATTTCACGTCTTACCAAAGCTCGCGATGATGCCCAGGCCCGCGTTGATAGCGCAGCCCGCGAATACTCAACTCTTGAGATGGAGATCGCTGGCGCAGATGCCGGTGAGCAAGGTCTTGATTCAGTCTTTGAACAGAGCAAGCGCGAATTAGAGAGTGCAAAGAAGAGACATAGCGACCTCATTGATCTAGAACGCAGCACTGAGCGCGAGAAGAACGCGACTGAGTCAAAGCTTGAAGCGATGCAGATTACGTCGAGCAATCGCGATGGTGGCGCAGCACTTGTCCGTGATTCACGTGGCATCTCAATCCTTGGATCTATCGCATCGTTAATTCGTATCGATGCAGGATGGGAAGCGGCAACTGCATCAGCGCTTGGAACTTTGGCAGATGCGATCGTTGTTCGCGATCTCAACTCTGCGGTCAGCGCCCTCACAACGCTACGCAGCGAAAACCTTGGTCAGGCAGATGTCTTGGTCCGCGATGGAAATAGCGCTTCTGCCCTTGCGATCCCACAAGGTCTCACACCGCTGCTTTCACATATTCATTCAACAGATATCGATGATCTCCTCACATCATTGCTTGCAACAACAGTCGTTGCCCAAGATGCGCGCGCTGCTCAAGAGATTCTGCGCAGCCATTCACAACTCACAGTTGTCACTCGCGATGGAGATGTACTGACAAGTCGTCGAGTACGCGGTGGATCACAATCGTCATCGTCACTTATCGAAATCAACGCGCTGATCGCAGATTTGTCAGCAAAGCTTGAAACCCTCAACCACGAGTGCAACCGCCTCACCTTTGAAATCTCGACAGCAGCCAACGAGGTCGAGACAAAGCAGAGCGCATTTGATGTTGCTCTTTCACGCCTTAATGAATCAGATGCTCGCATCGCTGCCATTACAGAGGCTCTTGCAGTCTCAGGCCAGAATATGAAGTCAGCAAGTGCTGAAGTAGAACGCCTTAACCAGGCGATCGCTGAGGCAACATCTGCTAAATCACGTGATGAGAATGAACTTTCAGTTGCCTCTGAGCAGTTGCAGCATCACGGTGAGATCGCAGAGCCTGATCATCAGATGGCGCAGACACTTCGTCAGCAAGTCTCAGCTGCACGTACCGCCGAAGTTGAAGCACGCCTTGCAGTACGCACCAGCGAAGAGCGAGTTGATTCTCTGGCCGCACGCGCACAATCTCTAGAAGATGGTGCACGCGCAGAGCGTGAAGCATCAGAGCGAGCAGTCTCACGTCGTGGCGCACGTGCTCGTGGCGCACTGATCTCTCAAGCAATTGCAGAGGCTGCCTACGAAGCGCTCATTCACATTGAACGATCAATCGCTAAGGCATCTGCAGAACGTGCTCGTCTTGAAAGCTCACGCAGTGATCGCGAAGGCGAGACCTTGACCGTGCGCGCCCGCAGCCGCGAACTTACCCTTGAACTCGATCAACTCACATCAAGTGTGCATCGCGACGAGATCGCCCGCGCAGAACAGCGCATGCGCATCGAAGCCCTTGAGACAAAGGCTGTAGAAGAACTCGGAATCGATGTTGCAACATTGGTCGGGGAGTACGGACCGGATAAAGATGTCCCTACATTTATCGAGACTGAATCTGGCGAGATTGTCGCAACCGAAATGGTTCCGTATCGCCGCGATCAGCAAGAAAAACGCCTTGCTGCAACTGAACGCTCACTTACGTTGCTCGGCAAGATCAACCCACTTGCACTTGAAGAGTACAACGCACTTGAAGAGCGCCTAAAGTTCCTTGCAGAACAACTTGAAGACCTCAAGAACACTAAGAAAGATCTTCTGGATATAATCAAAGAGGTCGATGATCGCGTTCAGCAGATCTTTATGGAGGCCTACGAAGAGACTGCAAAGCACTTCGAGGAGATCTTCCCTCGCCTCTTCCCAGGTGGAGATGGTCGCCTGATCTTGACTAACCCAGATGATCTTCTCAATACAGGTGTCGATGTTGAGGCACGTCCACCAGGAAAGCGCGTCAAGCGCCTCTCACTTCTCTCAGGTGGAGAGAAATCGCTGACCGCAGTTGCCATGTTGGTCGCGATCTTCAAATCACGCCCAAGTCCGTTCTATGTACTCGATGAAGTTGAAGCAGCCCTTGATGATGTCAACCTCGGACGTCTACTTGGAGTACTCGAAGAGCTTCGCGAAAACTCTCAGTTGATCATCATTACCCACCAGAAGCGCACAATGGAGATTGCTGATGCGCTCTACGGCGTGACGATGCGCGGTGATGGCGTGACAGAGGTTATCTCGCAACGCCTGCGCGAATCTGAAACCGCGTAATTAAAAAAGAGCGCCCCCATGGGTCTATTTGGAAAACTCGTTGCGAAGTTATCTCGCTCATCAGTTTCAGCCCTTGATTGGGATGAAGCGCGTAGGGAATTACTCGCCTCTGATTTAGGACCAGCTCTTGTTGATGAAGTTATCGAATCGGCGAAGAAGTTGCGCCCAGAAGATGCCTACACAGGATTGACTTCGATCCTCCAAGGAATTTTGGCTCCAGCCTCTCGCGAGATTGAGTTAGAGAAACCACTGTCAGCAATTTTAGTTGTGGGCATTAATGGAACAGGTAAGACAACATCGTCTGCCAAATTGGCTCATGTACTTAAAAATTCTGGCCACTCGGTTGCGCTGGGGGCGGCAGATACCTTCCGCGCCGCAGCGGTTGAACAATTACAGACCTGGGGTGAGCGAATCGGTGTTGATGTCATCACCGGTAAAGAGCAATCTGAGCCGGCTTCTGTTGCCTTCGATGCTGCCACATTTGCTCGTGATAACAATCGCGATGTTCTCATCATTGATACTGCGGGGCGTCTACATAACAAGAGTGACCTCATGAATGAACTTGGAAAGGTCAAGCGAGTAGTAGAGAAAGTTGCGCCTGTTACTGAAGTCCTCCTTGTCATTGATGCAACAACGGGACAGAATGCGATGACTCAGGCAAAGGTATTTAATGAAGTTGTCGCCGTCAGCGGATTGATAGTTACCAAGATGGATGGCAGCGCTAAAGGTGGAATCGCTCTGGCTATTGAGCGAGAACTAGGAATTCCGATCAAGTACATCGGCGTAGGAGAGTCGATAGGTGACTTCCAAGCCTTTGATGGACAGGCCTACATCCAATCCCTACTTGAGGGCTAAGCCGCTCTTTTGTAATCAAGATGTAACACGGCGCACCTTTTTGTGACCGTTTCTTAACCTCACCCCCGACTATCTGTAACCACCCCCGAGCAAGGTATGCCCATAACCAAGACCTCAAGGGCGAGGCCGATTTCACGAGTGTGACGATAGAAATAGGGGTAGGTCGATATGGAAGAGGTAGTTCTTAACTCAGGCGATACAGCCTGGATGCTCATAAGTACTGGACTTGTAACGCTGATGATTCCAGGTCTTGCACTTTTTTACGGCGGCATGGTTCGGGTAAAGAGCGTGCTCAATATGATGATGATGTCATTTGGCGCACTCGCCGTTGTATTTGTTCTTTGGATTGCATACGGATTCTCCATGGTCTTTGGTGATTCTGTAGGCGGGAAAGGTTTGATCGGAGATATCGGCGAATTTCTCTTCCTCAATGGTTTAGATAATTCATCTTCTCTCATCGGAACAATTCCAGCTGCAGTCTTTATTGCATTCCAGGGAATCTTTGCAGCGATCACTGTTGCACTGATCTCTGGATCAATTGCAGATCGTGCAAAGTTTGGTGCATGGATGGCCTTTGCCGGAATCTGGGCAACACTTGTCTACTTCCCAGTCGCTCACTGGGTCTTTGCCTTCGATGACTTTGTTGCAAAGACAGGCGGCTGGATCGCAAATGATCTCGGCGCA
>WLGP01000103.1 GCA_009703165.1 Actinomycetota bacterium
TCCGCTCTAAGGGCGAGGCTGGAACTGGCGATGTTTCAAATGCCATGACCCATATGCGCAAGATCGGTGGCGAAATTCGCCGCCTTACATCAATGCGCGAAGATGAACTCTATGTTGCGGCGAAAGAGATGCAAGCTCCTTACGCGTTGGTCAAGGAAGTTGCAGAGACAGGAAAACTTCCAGTCGTTCTCTTCACCGCAGGCGGTATTGCAACCCCGGCAGATGCAGCACTGATGATGCAGATGGGCGCAGATGGTGTCTTTATCGGCTCAGGAATCTTTAAATCAGGAGATCCTGCTCATCGCGCAGCAGCGTGCGTAAAGGCGACAACGTTCTACCAGGATGCAAAGGTCTTGGCAGATGTTTCTCGTGGCCTCGGAGATGCAATGGTTGGAATCAACGTTGCAGATATTCCAGTCCCACATCGCCTAGCCGAGCGCGGCTGGTAATTCTTCCTTGTGTAGGTAGAAGTCCGAGGCAATAAAGGAATCATGTGAATATTGGCGTACTTGCACTTCAGGGTGATTTTCGTGAACACATTAAATCTGCTCAAGAGTGCGGCCATTCGGCGGTTGAGGTACGTCGCATCTCTGAACTCAATCAAGTCGACGCACTGATTCTTCCTGGGGGAGAGTCGACTGCGATCGCACTCCTTGCAAAGAATTACGATCTGATCGATCCGATCCGCACACGAATCAAAGCAGGAATGCCGACCTATGGCTCATGCGCCGGAATGATCTTGTTGGCTGATCGAATTGTCGATGGCGTGCAAGGTCAGATTACTTTCGGTGGACTTGATATGACAGTTCGTCGCAATGCTTTCGGCCGCCAAGTAGATTCTTTTGAATCGGACCTTAACTTTGCGGGAACTTCGCTACATGCAATCTTCATCCGCGCGCCGTGGGTAGAAGAGATTGGCCCTCACGTTGAAGTCATCTCTTCGGTGACTACGCCCGATAGCCAGAGCCATCCTGTTGCCGTACGCCAGAACCACTT
Organism: Actinomycetota bacterium; assembly: GCA_009703165.1. Lineage (GTDB taxonomy): Bacteria > Actinomycetota > Actinomycetes > Nanopelagicales > Nanopelagicaceae > Planktophila. The sequence goes on from WLGP01000103.1 coordinate 997, forward strand.
GATGGCCACATCTTTTCATCCTGAACTCACGCATGATTTGGCGGTCCACCGCTACTTTTTTGATGAGGTCTGCAAGTAGCGATAAAGTATCGCTATAGATTTTTAGTCACAGGATTGATTTACTAAAGGGGTTCGTCAGATGTCAGGCCATTCCAAATGGGCAACGACTAAGCATAAGAAAGCCATCATCGATTCACGTCGAGCGAAGAACTTTGCAAAGCTGATCAAAGCTATTGAAGTGGCTTCCCGTAATGGTGGTCCAGATGTCGATGGAAACCCAACCCTCTTCGATGCGATCGCTAAGGCGAAGAAGAACTCAATGCCTGCAGATAACATCGAACGCGCAGTAAAACGAGGAGCTGGTCTTGAATCAGGTGGCGCCGATTGGCAGACAATCATGTATGAGGGTTACGGCCCAAACGGTGTTGCAATCATGATCGAATGTCTTTCAGATAACCGTAACCGAGCAGCATCTGAAGTTCGCGTGGCTGTTACACGAAATGGTGGCTCGATGGCAGATCCAGGATCTGTCTCGTACCTCTTTAATCGTAAAGGCGTCATTATTGTTGGAAAGAAAGATGGTGTGACTGAAGAGTCAATCCTCGAATCCGTGCTCGACGCTGGAGCTGAAGAGGTAAATGACTTAGGTGAATCATTTGAAGTTGTCTGCGAGGCCTCTGATCTAGTGGTCGTTCGCACCGCACTGCAAAGCAGTGGAATCGACTACGACTCTGCTGATTCTTCGTTCTTGCCGTCAATGAGCATTCCTCTTGATGCAGAAGGTGCGACTAAAGTCTTTGAACTTATCGATGCCATTGAAGAGCTCGATGATGTGCAGAACGTCTATAGCAACTTCGATGTATCTGATGAAGTCATGGCGAGCCTTTCCTAGCGAAGGTTCACTAGGTTCTAGGCTTATTCGTTATGAGCCATGCTGCAGGGCGAACAGCCCTTACCGTTCTTGGGGTTGACCCTGGACTTACGCGGTGTGGAATTGGCGTTGTTCACGGTAGCCCCGGTTCGCAACTTACATTGGTCGATGTCGGGGTTATTCAAACGGCAGCGGCGCTTCCACTAGAGCAGCGGCTTCTCGAACTCGAATCACATCTGATCTCTTGGTTTGATCGATATCAACCTGATGTCATTGCAGTGGAGCGCGTCTTCTCGCAGCATAACGTTCGGACCGTTATGGGTACCGGCCAAGCGGCAGGTATCGCGCTCTTACTTGCAGCCAAGCGGGGGATTCCAGTTGTGATGCATACTCCCAGTGAAGTAAAGGCTGCCGTCACAGGCAACGGACGTGCAAATAAATCTCAAGTTGCCGACATGGTCGTACGAATTCTCTCGCTCAAGGAAGCACCTAAGCCAGTTGATAGCACCGATGCGCTGGCTCTGGCCATCTGTAACATTTGGCGCGGTAATGCCACAAGCAAGATTGAAGCAGCGCTCGTTAAAGAGAAGTCGCGTATTGCAAAGTTGGTCAAGAGATGATTGCTCAACTCACAGGCACGGTACGTTCTCTGGCAACCGATCGAATAGTCCTTGATGTCGCAGGCGTTGGCTATCTCGTTCACGTCACACCAACTACAAGCGGCTCGCTCACCCTCGGTAGCTCACTGACCATCTTTACCTCGATGGTTGTTCGTGAAGATTCGATGACGCTCTACGGATTTAGCGATGATGACTCGCGAGATACCTTTGAATTGGTCCAGACTGTAAGTGGAATTGGTCCACGCGTTGCTTTATCCATTCTTGCCCACCTCAGCCCTGAGCAGTTGGCGCGTGCAATCGAGAGTGAATCTGTAGAGACGTTAGCAACCGTTCCAGGCATTGGTAAGAAAGGTGCATCACGCATTCTTCTTGAACTCAAAGGCAAGTTGCATCATTCAGGTCACGTAGGAAAAGCTTCACCAGTCGGCGCTGCGCTCTGGCGCGATCAACTATCTGGAGCGTTGATTTCACTCGGTTACTCAGCGCGCGAGGCAGATGCTGCGCTCACAGTTGTAGCTATCGATTATGCAAATCGTGGAATTGATCCAGCGCACTGTGATCTTTCAGAGCTCTTAAAGGCAGCCCTGGCTGGAGGAAGACCATGACCGACTCGACAGAGCGCATTGTTAACCCATCTGCAGGTCAGGATGAATCCCTCTCCGAGAACGCTCTTCGCCCAAAATCGCTCGATGAATTTATTGGTCAACATCGAGTTCGCGAGCAGATCAGTGTTCTCCTCACCGCTGCGCGCAATCGAGGCGCTGCAGCAGATCACATTCTTCTTTCGGGTCCTCCAGGATTAGGTAAGACAACACTTGCCATGATTCTTGCTGCCGAAATGAATACTCCGATTCGCATCACAAGCGGCCCGGCGATTACTCATGCCGGTGATCTTGCCGCAATCCTTTCTAGCCTTGTCGAAGGTGAAATTCTCTTCCTCGATGAGATTCATCGCCTGCCACGACCAGCTGAAGAGCTTCTCTATCTTGCCATGGAAGATTTCCGTGTCGATGTTGTAGTGGGCAAAGGTCCAGGTGCCACTGCTATTCCATTGCAGCTTCCACACTTTACGTTAGTCGGTGCAACAACGCGTGCGGGTTTATTGCCAAGTCCATTGCGTGATCGCTTTGGCTTTACGGCTCATCTTGATTTCTATGATGCATCCGAGATTGAGAAAGTTGTTGCTCGTAGTGCAGAACTTCTCGGCCTGACAATTGATGGACGCGCGATTGCAGAGATCGCTGGTCGTTCGCGTGGTACACCGAGAATTGCTAACCGACTCCTTCGCCGAGTTCGTGATTATGCGCAGGTGCAAGGATCGAATACTTTGAGCGAGAAGCATGCCCACGAAGCGCTCGATATTTACGAGGTAGATGCGCAGGGCCTTGATCGTCTAGACCGCTCTGTTCTTCTTGCTCTTATTGATCGCTTTAACGGGGGACCGGTCGGTCTCTCCACTTTGGCGATCGCAGTGGGAGAAGAGACCGAGACAGTTGAGGCTGTGGCAGAACCCTTCTTGGTCCGCAATGGCTTTATGGCCAGGACTCCTCGGGGACGCCTGGCCACAGCCCTTGGCTATTCCCACCTAGGGCGACCAGTTCCAGCGGGCCTGGCAACGCTCTTTGATCCCATCTCTGAGTAATCTCACATCACCTTTTGATCCTAACCACGGCGTGATGTGGCCTAGACTCTGCTCTTATGTCCACACCTCAAAAACCCCTTAAGAACTCAACCCGCCCTGGGCGTTCATTGGCCATCCTCGCTCTGATCTTCGTTTCACTCGGAGCAACAGCGGTCGTCACAGATGCCAGCGAAGTACGACTAGGTCTTGATCTTCGCGGCGGAACAAGCGTTACCTTGCAGCCACGTGCATCAGCGGTTGGTAACGATGTCA
>WLGP01000104.1 GCA_009703165.1 Actinomycetota bacterium
GTTCCTCGCGCTGAAATCGAAGGCGAGATGGGCGATTCACATATGGGTCTCCAGGCTCGTTTGATGTCACAGGCGCTTCGTAAAATTACTGGCGCACTTCACCAGTCAAAGACAACAGCGATCTTTATCAACCAGTTGCGTGACAAGATCGGTGTCTTCTTCGGTTCACCTGAGACAACAACAGGTGGAAAGGCGCTCAAGTTCTACGCATCTGTTCGCCTTGATATCCGTCGTATTGAAACTCTTAAGGATGGACAAGAGTCTGTCGGTAACCGTACTCGCGTCAAGGTCGTCAAGAATAAGATGGCTCCACCATTTAAGCAGGCAGAGTTTGACATCATCTATGGCGTTGGTATCTCACGCGAAGGTTCACTCATCGATATGGGTGTAGACCTTGGCATCGTGAAGAAATCTGGCGCTTGGTATACCTACGAGAGCGATCAGCTCGGTCAGGGTAAGGAGAATGCACGTGCATTCTTGGTAGATAACCCAGATCTAGCCAACGATATTGAGTCACGTATCCGCGCCTCATTTGTTCCTGTTGAGGTCGATGCAGAACTCATCGCTCAGATCGATGAAGCTGCAGCAGAGGTTGAGTTCTAATTTCTCTCCACTTTGCAAAGGTTCCACGAGAATCGAAGTCAAGTAGTGAGGGGCTCGATCCTTACGAAGTAGCTCACACAATTGCGCTCAATGCACTTGTGACTAGGGCGAAAAGTAAGGGCGAGCTCCTTGCTCACCTCAAGACTCGTGGAATCGAAGATGATGTCGCAGCCGCGGTGATCTTTAGATTGACTGAAGCTGGCTTGATCAATGATGGCGAATTTGCCATCGCTTGGGCAACCTCTCGCCATGGCCATAAGAAGATCTCAAAGCGGATCATCGCAACAGAGCTTCGTCAGAAGGGCGTCAACCAAGAGCAGATCGATGAAGCCTTGGATCAGATCGATGATGAATCTGAGTATCGCGCAGCCTTTGACCTTGGCTTTAAGAAGTACAACACAATGTCACGTCTTGAGCCAGAGGTGCAGATTCGTAGAATTCAATCGCTTCTACAGCGAAAAGGATTTAGCTTCTCGATTATTGGAAGAGTGCTTCGCGAACTCGATTTGATGGATCGTTAAGATTTAGCTAAATGCTCGCTTAAGCGAGTAGCAGTTGCAACAACAGATGCAGCGTGCAGACGGCCAGGTTGGCGGCCAAGGCGTTCGATAGGACCGCTAATCGAGACAGCTGCAATTACTTTTCCATTAGGGCCACGTACAGGGGCAGAGACTGATGCAACGCCTGCTTCACGCTCTCCAACTGATTGCGCCCAACCGCGACGACGATCTGCCGCTAAATGTGCTGCTGTAAATCGAGCGTTCTTTAGCCCGCGATGAATCTTTTCCGAGTCTTCCCACGCCAAAAGAATCTGTGCTGCAGATCCTGCAGTCATTGTCAGCGATGCTCCCACTGGTACTGAATCGCGAAGACCAGAGAGACGCTCTGCAACTGCAACACAGATACGGATATCTCCTTGGCGGCGATAGAGCTGGGCTGATTCACCAGTTGCATCGCGCAGTGCGGCAAGAGCCGGACCTGCTGCTGCAAGGAGGCGATCTTCACCGGCAGCTCCAGCAAGTTCGCCAGAGCGGGGACCTAAGATGAATCGACCTGTCAGGTCGCGTGCGACCAAGCGATGAAATTCAAGTGCCACTGCAAGGCGGTGTGCTGTGGGGCGGGCGATTCCCGTTGCTGCAACGAGTTCGGCGAGGGAGTGGGGCCCTGATTCCAAGGTAGCCAAAATTGCTACGGCTTTATCTAGTACGCCGACTCCGCTATTCTTTCTATCCACCTGATGATATTAGCATCTCACCTAGTGGGATGCAAAAGTTGATGGAAAAAGGGGTTGCTATGGGTAAGACACTTGCAGAGAAGATTTGGGCAGAACATATTGTTCGTCAGGCAGATGGCGAACCTGATCTGCTCTACATCGATCTCCACCTCATCCATGAAGTAACAAGCCCACAAGCATTTGATGGTCTACGTCTGACAGGTCGCCCAGTGCGCCGTCCTGATCTGACAATTGCAACTGAGGATCACAACGTTCCGACCCTTGATATCTTAAAGCCGATCGCAGATCCTGTTTCAAAGCTTCAAGTTGATACCTTGCGTGCAAACTGTAAAGAATTTGGCGTACGCCTTCACTCATTGGGCGATATCGATCAAGGCGTTGTTCACGTTGTTGGACCACAACTCGGAATTACACAGCCTGGAATGACAATTGTTTGTGGAGATTCACATACATCTACCCACGGCGCATTCGGTGCCATCGCATTTGGAATCGGAACATCAGAGGTTGAACACGTTCTTGCAACACAGACCTTGCCATCAACTCGTCCAAAGACCATGGCGATCAATGTCGAAGGAACACTCAAGCCTGGCGTTACATCTAAGGACATCATCCTTGCGATCATCGCAAAGATCGGTACCGGCGGGGGGCAGGGCTACATCATTGAATATCGTGGCAGCGCTATCCGTGCACTCTCAATGGAGAGCCGCATGACCGTCTGCAACATGTCGATTGAAGCTGGTGCACGCGCCGGTCTTATCGCACCTGATGAGACAACCTTTGAATACATCAAGGGCAAGCCACATGCTCCAGAAAATTGGGATGAGGCGGTGGCTTACTGGAAGAGCCTCTATACAGATTCTGATGCAAAGTTTGATGTTGAGGTTGATCTCAACGCAGATGATCTCGAGCCATTTGTTACATGGGGAACGAACCCAGGTCAGGGCCTTCCACTTAATGCCAGCGTTCCAAACCCTGCAGATTATGCAGATACAACAGAGCGCACAGCAGCAGAGCGAGCACTTGAGTACATGGGCCTTACCGCTGGAACACCACTCAAAGAGATAGCTATTGACACTGTTTTCTTGGGTTCATGTACCAATGGCCGCATTGAAGATCTGCGAAGTGCAGCAGATATCGTTAAGGGAAAGAAGATTGCTTCAACTCTTCGCATGTTAGTTGTCCCAGGTTCTGCCCGCGTTCGCTTGCAGGCAGAGGCTGAAGGTTTAGATAAGGTCTTTATCGATGCAGGTGCCGAATGGCGCAATGCAGGCTGTTCAATGTGTCTTGGTATGAACCCAGATCAGCTCGCCGTAGGGGAGCGCTCTGCATCAACATCTAACCGAAACTTTGAAGGCCGCCAAGGTAAGGGCGGACGTACTCACTTGGTAAGCCCACTCGTTGCAGCAGCAACTGCGCTACGCGGCACACTTTCATCACCAGCGGATCTGTAAGGAGAAGATGACAATGGAAAAATTCATTAAGCACACTGGAGCCGGTGTCCCTCTTCGTCGCAGCAACGTCGATACCGATCAGATCATTCCTGCCGTCTATCTCAAGCGCGTTACCCGTAGCGGCTTTGAAGATGGACTCTTTGCCGCTTGGCGTAACGATCCTGACTTCGTCCTCAACAAGCCAGAGTTCAAAGATGGCACAGTGCTTGTAGCTGGCGCAGATTTTGGAACTGGATCTTCTCGCGAGCATGCGGTCTGGGCGCTGCAGAATTACGGCTTCAAGGTAGTGATCTCATCCCGCTTTGCCGATATCTTCCGTGGCAATTCACTTAAGGGTGGTCTGCTCACAGTGATCTTGCCACAGGCAGATGTCGAAGCGATGTGGGCAGCCATCGAGAGCGATCCGAGCACGCAGATCACAGTCGATCTTGAAACCCGAACCGTGACTTATGGTGCAATCTCACATCCATTTACAATCGATGATTACACACGCTGGCGCCTCATGGAGGGCCTTGATGACATCGGTTTAACCTTGAAGCAGACTGATTCCATCGATGCATTTGAGGCAAAGCGCGCTTCATATAAGCCTGCAACGCTTCCTATTCGCTAGAAATCTCTTTTCGCAGCGCTAAAACAAGCGTGAAATAAGGTTTTTTCAGCGCAGGGTGATTGCATTGTGTAAAACTCTCAAGTGAAGAATGAGAGTTTTTTACGCATAAAAAGTGCAATTTCTTTGAAATATTAAATGGCGACACGCCCGCGTGAATGTAGGCCTCACCCCTATCTCTAGTTTAAGTTTTATACACAGTTAAGCAAAAGCTTAATTTTTAAGCGTAAAACTAAGGGGATTTTGATGAATAAGGCCCAATTCATTGCCGCGTTGGCCCCACACTTCAACGACAGCAAGAAGGAAGCAGCTCACGCTGTAGATATCGTTTTTGACACAATCACACGTGCAATGTCACGCGGTGAAGATGTCATGATCAACGATTTCGGTAAGTTCAAGAAGGTTGATCGCAAGGCACGTATGGGTCGTAACCCATTCACCGGCGAGACAATCAAGATCAAGGCTTCAAAGA
>WLGP01000105.1 GCA_009703165.1 Actinomycetota bacterium
GGTGTTCACACAATTACCGTTGCAACAACCGAATACATCTTTAACGGATCACAAGCTACCTTCTTAATCTCAGGTGCGATCGCATCCTTGATCGGTTGGCTCTCATATCGCCAGATGAAAGATCGCCCAAACGTTTCGCTCTGGTCAGATATCGTCAACGCATTTAAGGGCGAGCTCGGTTCAATAACTGGAGATCCCGTTAAGGGAGTCTTCATCGCATTTGAAGGTGGCGAAGGAACTGGCAAATCAACACAATCACAATTGCTTAAAGAGTGGCTTGAACAAGAAGGCGAAACTGTTGTTCTCTCGCGCGAACCAGGTGGCACAGATTTAGGACAAGGCCTTCGCCACATCTTGTTAGGTCATGAAACCGGTGTCATCAGCCCGCGCGCAGAGGCGTTGTTATATGCCGCAGACCGTGCCCACCATGTCTTCTCTGTTATTCGCCCAGCACTCGATCGCGGTGATGTTGTCATTACCGATCGCTACTTTGATTCATCAATTGCCTATCAAGGCGCAGGTCGCGTACTTGAGCCTGCAGAGGTTGCACGCATCTCTCGCTGGGCAACTGAGTCACTCTTTCCGACGCTGACTATCTTGATTGATCAACCGGCTGAAGTAGGCCTAGGACGCTTGAAATCACGCGATCGCCTTGAGGCAGAGCCTGTTGCATTCCACGAACGCGTTCGCCAAGAGTTCTTACAATTAGCCACACAAGATCCTGAGCGATATCTGGTTGTTAATGGCACGCAGACAATAGATGAGATTCACGAGGCGATCATCGCTCGCGTTGCACTTATCCCAACGCTGATTCGTAACACTAAAGAAGATCAAGGAAACCGATTCCTCAAGCCAATCCGCTTTGCAGCAAGTGCCGTTGCAACTGGAGTAAAGAAAGTTCCGCATCCAAAGAAACCTGTCCGAAAAGTTAAGGACAAGTAAGTGGCGACAGTCTTTGATGATCTCGTCGGACAAGAACCTGCTGTAAGTATCTTGCAAGGGGCGGTGGCTGCAGCGCGCGCAGGTGAAGAGACGCAAGAGATGACACACGCGTGGATCTTTACCGGACCTCCAGGTTCTGGTCGTTCATCTGCTGCAATCGCATTTGCTCAAGCCCTTGTCTGCCCACAAGGTGGATGCGGTGCTTGCAATGAATGTCGAAGCGCAAAGACAAGTGCCCACCCAGATGTAGAGATCATCTCTACCGAAGGTCTTTCAATTAAGATCGAAGAAGTTCGCGAGTTGTTGACGCGCACATCTTGGGCGCCATCAATGGGTGGCTGGCGCGTTGTTGTCATGGAAGATGCCGACCGACTTACCGAATCTGCCGCCAATGCGCTCTTGAAAGCAATTGAGGAACCTGGCACTCGTACCGTCTGGTTGTTATGCGCGCCGACACTTCATGACATCTTGCCGACAATCCGTTCGCGCTGTCGCCACATTCAACTGCGCACACCGACAGCCTCTGCCGTCAGCGGATACCTACAACGCAAAGATTCAATTACTCCTGCGATGGCAGATTTCGCAGCACGCGTCAGCCAAGGCCATATCGGCCGCGCCCGTTACATCGCCACCAATGAAGAGGTACGCAGCCATAGATCCACCATCCTCAACCTGCCGCTACAGCTTGGATCAATTGCAGATGCCTTTAAGGCCGCTCAGACGCTGATAGACCTCGCCACAGCCCAAGCTAACGCCCAATCAGAGGCGCGCGATGAGAAAGAGATCGCAGCCCTACAAGAGGCCTACGGCAAGGGAGCCACAGGCCGTGGCATGGCAACAGGAGGCGCCAAGGCAGTCAAAGAGCTCGAGAAGGAACAGAAATCACGTGCCACCCGCATGGTCCGCGACAGCCTCGATGGCGCACTCCTTGATATCGCCACTTTCTTCCGCGATGTGATGATGGTCCAAGCCGGATCAACCGACTCATTGATCAATACAGATATGACCGAACAGATCACCACCTACGCGCATAAAACAACCCCGCATTCAACGGTGAGAAAAGTCAACGCAATAATGAAAGCTAGAACTCACTTGAGCCATAACGCGGCGCCGTTACTTACCTGCGAGGCACTGATGTGCCAGATCGCTAATTGAGCCCTGCCATAAATGTCGAAAACCTCAATCTCAAAACCCTCTAGCTTTAAGAAGATCGCGCTCGCACTTGCGCTGACCTTCACCCTTTCATCCTGCGGCACCGACAAGATTCCATTTGTCGAGGAGAAATTCTCAGCTTTGGCCGAATACGAGAAACAAAAACTCGATTGGTCTAACTGTTACGACTACTTTGAATGCGCAGAACTTCGCGTCCCAATCGATTACAGCGATCTCTCTGTCGGCACATTCCGCCTGTCGGTCCTTCGTGCCTCGGCAAAAGATCAAGATAAGCGCAAAGGATCGATCGTTGTTAACCCAGGTGGCCCCGGCGGATCCGGCGTTGATTACGCATATAACGCCGACTATCTCTTCTCGCCTGACATCACCGATGTCTATGACATCGTCGGCTTTGATCCACGCGGTGTTGCAGAGAGCGAACCGATTAATTGCTTTACCCCAGAAGAGCTCGATGCCAACCTTGCCTCTGATTCAAAGCCAGATAATGACGCTGAAATCGCCGCATCCCTTGAAGAATCCGAAGCCTTCGCCGCAAAGTGCCTTGAAAACACTGAGCACCTTGAGCACTTCACTACCATGGAGACCGCCCGCGATATGGATATCTTGCGCGCTGCCCTTGGCGAAACCAAACTTAACTACGTAGGAAAATCCTACGGAACATACCTCGGCACTTTATACGCCGATCTCTTCCCAACAAACGTTGGCCGCTTTGTTCTAGATGGTGCAGTCGATCCCAACATCTCGATGAAGGAACAGAACCTTGCCCAAGCAATTGGTTTTGATAAAGCGATTGCAGCCTTCATTAAAGATTGTTTAACACAATCAGAGTGCCCATTTAAAGGCACACAGGCAGAGGCAACACAATCAATGATTGCAACGCTACAAGCTGCTGCAACTTCACCTCTTCCACAACAAACCCCAGAAGATGGCGATGATCGGCTGATCACCGAATCCCTCATCCTTATCGGCATCGCATCATCGTTATATGACGATGTCGATGGCTGGCCAAAGTTGCGCCAAGCATTTACTGAAAGCGCGCAAGGCTTTGGCGATACCTTCTTGCAACTAGCCGATGAATATTCAGGGCGTAATCCCGACGGCACATTTAGATCCAATGACTTTGATTCTGGCGCTGTCATCGACTGCCTTGATTGGCGCGATCGCCGCACGGTTGATCAATACAAGGCAGATGTCCAAGAGTTCACTGAGAAAGCACCTGTCTTCGGCCCATACATTGCATTCTCTGGAATGCACTGCCAATTCTTCCCGCAGCCAAAGACCCAACGCGCACCCAACACATTGATCGAAATCAAAACCGCACCAATCATCGTCATCGGCACAATCCGCGACCCAGCAACGCCATATGTCTGGTCACGTAGCCTTGCAAAGATCTTCACCGGCTCTCGCCTGATCTCATTAGATGCCGACGGCCACACAGGCCACGGCCGCGGATCTGCCTGCGTTGATGACGCCGTCGATGACTATCTACTCAACGGCACCTTGCCACCGGCAAATATGCGCTGTGATCTTGCAGGCGTCAGCGCGTAGTTGGTAAAAAGCACCCCCGCCAATGGTGCAAAATTGCCCCATGCGTTTAGACCATATCTCTTATGTGACTTCCCACGATCAATTAGCTGACACTGTCCAGCGCCTTGGTTCTCGCCTTGGCTCAACATTTGTCGATGGAGGAATTCACCCACGCTTTGGTACGCGCAACTTCACCGCACCTCTTGCAGGTGGCCAGTACATCGAAGTTGTATGTCCACTCGATCACCCAGCAACAGAGGCAACTCCGTGGGGCAAGGCAGTTTCACAGAAGGCGCAAGAAGGCGGCGGATGGCTTACATGGGTCTTTAGTACCGAAGATATTGCACCGATCGAATCAAAGTTTGGTCGCGATGCAGTCGACGGTCACCGCACACGCCCAGATGGATCTGACCTTAAGTGGAAGCAGATTGGCGTTAAAGAGATTACAGATTCACGCGAACTCCCATTCTTTATTCAATGGCTCACAGAAGATCATCCATCAAAGGATGGCACGGCCGTTTCAAAGATTGAAAAGATCGTAATTGCAGATACCGATCAACTTGCAGATTCTTGGTTTAAGGCCGAGATCCTTGGTGCACTCGATAACGTCACCATCGACTGGGTAGATCCATCTGCAAACGATGGCGATAATGGAATCGTTGCAGTGCACCTAAGCACTCCCAACGGCTCTGTCGTACTGGATTAATAAC
>WLGP01000106.1 GCA_009703165.1 Actinomycetota bacterium
GCAACTTGATGAATCCAGTTACCTTCTTCTTTGGTGCCATTTTTTCTACCTTTTCCTTTTTCTCTTTTTAAACTCTGTGGTGTCTTTAGTTAAATCTTGGTTAGATCTTCTGTACTTGGTTAAATGAAAGTTCTACAGGGGTTTCGCGTCCGAAGATGGATACGAGAACCTTGAGCTTTGCCTGCTCTGGCATGATCTCTGAGATCGATGCTGGAAGAGTTGCAAATGGGCCATCCATCACAGTTACTGATTCGCCAACTTCGAAATCAACAACCTTGATATCTGCCTTCTCTGACTTCTTCACTGGACGTGGAGCAAGAATCTTTTCGACCTCATCCATGCTGAGTGGACTTGGGTGGTGAGCGTTGCCAACGAAACCTGTGACGCCTGGAGTGTTACGAACTGCAGTCCATGACTCGTCTGTGAGCTCCATGCGAACGAGAACGTAGCCAGGATAGATATTTCGCTTAACCTGCTTGCGCTGTCCGTTCTTAATCTCAGTGATCTCTTCTTCAGGAACTTCGATCTGGAAAATGTAATCTTCCATGTTGAGTGACTGGATACGGTTGGCAAGGTTGCCCTTTACCTTCTTCTCGTAACCTGCGTAAGAGTGGATGACATACCAGTCACCGATCGCAGCACGTAGTGTGCGGCGGAATTCTGCATTTGGATCGTTCTCATCTGACTCGACATCGCCATCTTCATCGCTTGCGAGCGCGAGATCATCAACAGATGAAGCATCAGCAGCAACTGTCTCGACAACTTCTTCTGCAGAAGTTTCGATTACAGGCTGGGCAAGCTCATCCGCGTTAGCAGCAAGTGCTGCCTCGAATGCGTCAGGCTTTACATCTTCGCTCATTGTGATCTCTTCCTACCCTTTACCTAATTACCGCTACCCGAATACCCAGAAAACGATCTTGGTAAGAACCAAGTCGAGGAGGGAGACGACTGCAATGATGAATAGAACGAATACGAGTACAACGGCTGTATATGTTGAGAGTTGCTTGCGTGTAGGCCAGACAACTTTCTTCAACTCTGAAAGTACTTGGCGATAGAAAAGTCCAATGCGCGCGAAGAGGCCAAGCTTCTGCTCGGTCGTTTCAACTGACTCAGTCATCGTTCTTCCTTTCTCTTTCTGTAAATGCTCTTTCAGTAAATACTTCTGTACAACAACTTGCAGGGCAGGAGGGACTCGAACCCCCAACCGGCCGCTTTGGAGACGGCAACTCTAGCCAATTGAGCTACTGCCCTTCGCGACTAGAAGGCATGCCAAGGCAGACCTTCAAACGTCGTGAGCGTCGAAGTGTAGGCCCAGAGGTGGCCCCAGGTAAAACTGAGCGTGCGCGCAGGCTCATATACGGCAGACTTAGCCCCATGAGCAGAATCTCCGCACGTATTGCAGCAATTGCAGAATCGGCCACCCTTGCAGTCGATAGCAAGGCAAAGGCCCTCAAAGCTGCCGGTCGCCCTGTCATTGGTTTTGGAGCAGGCGAGCCAGACTTTCCAACTCCGGCATATGTTGTTGAAGCCGCCGCTGCTGCAACGAAGGGTGTTGCCAACCATCGCTACACACCTGCTGCAGGTTTACCGGAGATGCGCCAAGCAATTGTTGATAAGACAAAGCGCGATTCCAATTACGAGATCACTGTCGACCAAGTTTTAGTTACCAATGGTGGCAAGCAAGCTGTCTACCAAGCCTTTGCAACGATCATCGATCCAGGTGATGAAGTACTTCTTCCATCTCCTTACTGGACTACATATCCAGAATGCATTCAACTTGCAGGTGGTGTGAGTGTTGAAATCTTTGCCGATGAATCTCAGAACTATCTGGTGACTGTTGAACAACTTGAGGCTGCCCGCACACCAAAGACCAAGGCGCTTCTCTTCTGCTCTCCATCAAATCCAACTGGTTCTGTCTACACACCTGAGCAGGCAAAGGCGATCGCTGAATGGGCTGTAGCAAATAACATCTGGATCATCTCTGATGAAATTTACGAGCACCTTCTCTACGACGGTGCGACAGCACCTTCACTTCCCGTTCTTGTCCCAGCGTTGGCAGATACATGCATCATCATCAACGGTGTTGCAAAGACATATGCGATGACCGGTTGGCGTGTAGGTTGGATGATCGGTCCAAAGGATGTCATCAAGGCAGCGACTAACTTGCAGTCACACCTGTCATCAAATGTCTCTAACGTTTCACAGCGCGCAGCGATTGCAGCGTTAACTGGTGATCTGACTGCAGTTCACGAGATGGGCGTTGCCTTTAACCGTCGCCGTAAACTCATTGTTGACTTGCTCAATGAAATCCCTGGCTTTGAATGCCCTACCCCACAAGGTGCTTTCTATGTCTATCCATCAGTTAAGGGTGTTCTTGGAAAGACAATTCGTGGCAAGACTCCACAGACATCGGCTGAACTTGCAACGTTGATCTTGGAAGAAGTTGAAGTTGCAGCAGTTCCTGGTGAAGCCTTTGGTCCTTCTGGATATCTGCGTTTCTCATATGCAACAAGCGATGAAGATATTGTCGAAGGAATCGGCCGTATCAAGAAGCTTCTTACTGAAGGCTAAGCCCAATCAGATTTACCTCTGGCTCTAATGTGATGGCAAACTTTTCATAGACCTTTGCCTGCGCGCTCTTTGCCAGTTCTACTAAATCAGATGCAGTTGCATCGCCAGCATTTGTAAGTGCAAGCACGTGCTTTGTAGATACTCGCGCTCCCCCGTGTGCAGATCCTTTAGCAACGCCTGCATTTTCAATTAACCAGGCAGCACTTGTCTTGATTCGCCCATCTTCAAGTGGCCAACGTGGAGCATCTAGAGGAAGCGTTGCTGCAACTTCGGCAGAGATAATCGGATTGGTAAAGAAAGAACCGGCCGACCACGAATCGCGATCATCAGGGTTAAGTAACATTCCTTTAGATGCGCGAAGTTCAAGTACTGCTGCGCGCACATCATCAAGAGGCGCTTTCTCCCCAACTTCAAGGGCAAGCTTTTTCGCCAGTTCGCCATATGTAATCGGATCGCTGTATTCGCCCTGTCGCAATTGGAATTGCACCTCGAGAACGATGTATCGGCTTGGATTCTTCTTAAAGGTAGATGTGCGATATTCGAAACCGCATTCGCTATTGGTGAAAGTCTTAATCGCCTTTGCGCTGCGGTCATAAGTACGAACTCGCGTGATGAACTCTGATGCTTCATGGCCATATGCACCAATATTTTGAATCGGTGCAGCACCCACCGTGCCAGGAATTCCGCTCAGGGTTTCAAGGCCGGCAAAGCCGCGCTCGAGTGTCAGCGCAACAAATTCATCCCAGTTTTCACCTGCGCCGATAGTCAACGTTGCACCACTACATGCATCGACCTCTGAGACAAGTGCGCTATTGGTTATGTGAATAACTGTTCCAGCAAAGCCAGCATCTGAGACTAAGACGTTGGTTCCGCCACCAAGGATGAGTACTGGTGAATCTCCAGCAGCCTCCAGGGCAGCGATGATTTCAGCTTCGTTATGAACTTCAACGAATTTTTCTGCAGGTCCGCCGACGCGAAGGGATGTGAAATCGCGTAGCTCTGTCATGGCTTAAGGCTACCTGCGAGGCGAGAGAATTGCTTCTTTGTCGCGGAAGCGTTCAAGAATTCGATCGTAATTCTTCTTCGATTGCAGATCGCGGTACTCAGGATCGACATCGTAGTAACCGTGATGTCGCGCCTGTTCTAGCGGCAGATCCATCTGTAGCAAATGGCCGTTGGCATGCTTAAGGCGTAACGAGAACTCAATATCGGCGTTGCGGTAATAGATAGCGCGATTATTAAATCCCTCAGCCGTGATTGCACCTTCGCGATCTACAGCGATGAAGTAGCTAAAGAGAACATCGACATCGCCGGCACCCTTGTCATCAACGCTGCGCCACTGGTCATCAAGGTTAATCAGCCCGCCCTTCCAACCTGCTGCGATGTACTTTCCTTCGTTAAGAACATCTAAGACCGGAGTAATCGCATCTCCTGTCAGTCGCGTCGAAGGATCCATCACAATGACGAATTTGGCTGCGACGTTCTTGAGAAGAGCATTGGCACACTCACCCCAGCCGAATTTCTCACTTAAAGCAACGATCTTTGTCTGTGCATCAAGGTGATCGACAAGGGCTCCGGGCTCGCCCAGAACGAGAAGAACAATTGGAACATCAGAGAACTTCTTAATTGATTGAACTGTCTCAGCGCAATCATCTATAAATCCATCAACAATCATCGTAAGGGCGATATCGCTCTTACCGACAACGATGGGGCGGATATCTCTTGGAGATGTGTAGACGGGATATCGCTCGCGCGCTTTAAGTTCAAAGCCGCC
>WLGP01000107.1 GCA_009703165.1 Actinomycetota bacterium
ATTTGGATCAAAGAACGGTATTGATCTCACAAAAGATAAGATGGCGATGCAGCGTATTCGCGAAGCAGCAGAAAAGGCGAAGATCGAACTTTCATCATCGCAGCAAGCTGCAGTCAATCTTCCTTACATCACAGTAGATGCAGAGAAGAATCCACTCTTCCTTGACGAGACAATTACACGTGCACAGTTCCAGCAACTCACCGCTGATTTGCTCGATCGTTGCAAGAAGCCATTCCAGCAAGTTCTTAAGGATTCCGGAATTGCAATCTCAAAGATTAAGAGCGTTGTTCTTGTTGGTGGATCAACTCGTATGCCAGCAGTTGTCGATCTCGTTCGCGATCTCACTGGTGGAAAAGAGCCAAATAAGGGCGTAAACCCTGATGAAGTTGTTGCAGTTGGTGCATCTCTTCAGGCCGGTGTTCTTAAGGGTGAAGTTAAGGATGTTCTCCTTCTCGATGTCACACCATTGACTCTTGGTATCGAAACCAAGGGTGGCGTGATGACTCGCATGATCGAGCGCAATACAACAATCCCTACAAAGCGCAGCGAAATCTTTACAACAGCCGATGACAATCAGCCTGCTGTACAGATTCAGGTCTATCAGGGTGAGCGTGAAATGGCTGCCTACAACAAGAAGTTAGGCATGTTCGAGCTTGCCGGTATCGCACCAGCACCACGTGGAGTTCCACAGGTTGAGGTGACATTTGATATCGATGCAAATGGAATCGTTCACGTATCAGCAAAGGATCTTGCAACAGGTAAAGAGCAGAGCGTCACAATCAGCGGCGGATCAGCTCTTTCAAAGGATGAGATCGATCGCATGATGGCAGATGCTGAAGCTCACGCTGAAGAAGATAAGCAGCGCAAGGAAGAGGCAGAGATCCGTAACACCGGAGACTCACTTGTCTATCAGACCGAAAAGTTCATCGCAGATAACGCAGATAAGTTCACAGAAGGTGAAGCACTCGAGAAGAAGAATGAAGTCGAAGGCGCACTCACAGAACTTAAAACTGCACTCGGCGGTGCAAACTTCGAAGCGATTAAGACAAATACCGAAAAGGTATCAACTCTGTCTCAAGCACTCGGTGCCTTGATGTATGCAGCAGCAGGTGCTGCAGCAACAGATTCCGCTGGTGAAGATGGCGTTGAAGACGCTGAGGTTGTAGAAGAAGGCAGTAACTAATGTCAGAAGATCTCGTTACTGAGACTCCTGAAGTAGAAGAAGTAGTTGTGGAGCCGGGTCAGGAGACTGACCCGGTTGCCGCACTTACTGCAGACCTTCAACGTCTTCAAGCAGAGTATGCAAATTACCGAAAGCGCGTAGAGCGCGATCGTTCACTTGCACATGAACTTGCAGTCAGCGCAGTGCTTATCGAACTACTTCCAGTTCTCGATGATATTGAGCGCGCACAATCACATGGAGAGCTAACAGGTGGCTTTAAGGCTGTTGCAGATCAGATCGCAACAACTACTGAGCGAATTGGTTTAGCTAAGTACGGAACCGAGGGCGATGCCTTTGATCCGCAGATTCATGAAGCGCTTCTGCATGACACATCTGCTGATGTCACAACATCTACTGCCACAAAGATCTTGCAACCCGGATATAAATTTAAAGAGCGTATCTTGCGCCCTGCCCGCGTTGCTGTAACCGATCCTGAAGAAAGTACATCTGCGGAGTAACTCCATGGCTGCCAAAGATCTCTACGAGAAGGACTTCTACGCAATTCTTGGCGTCGATAAAAAAGCTGGCGGCGACGAAATCAAGAAGAAGTACCGCTCTTTGGCACGCGAGCTACACCCAGATAAGACCAAGGGCGATAGCGCGCTAGAAGAGAAATTTAAGGCTGTCTCCGAGGCCTACGACATCTTGTCTGATTCCAAAAAGCGCGCTGAATACGATGAAGCACGCTCACTCTTTGAGCGCGGTGGCTTCCGCGCACCTATGGGTGGAGGCAGTGGCGGCGGAGATTTCTCTGACCTCTTCGGCGGCGGTTCTCCTAATGACATCTTTGCAAACTTATTTGGCGGCGGCGGTGTTCGTCGCGGTCCACGTAAAGGTCAAGATCTGCAGACTGAATCAACAATTACCTTTAAAGAGTCAGTCTTTGGCACAACTCTTGAACTCAAACTTTCAACCGATGGTGGAAAGCCACAGACAATTACTGCGCGCGTTCCTGCAGGAGTAAACGATGGCGCAAAGATTCGTGTTAAAGGAAAAGGCGCACCAGGCGAGGCTGGCCCTGGCGATCTCTTTATCTTGCTTAGTGTTAAGCCTCATCCGATCTTTTCGCGCAAGGCAGAGAATATTCATCTGACACTTCCTGTCACATTTGTTGAAGCAACACTGGGTGCAGATATCAAGGTGCCAACACTCGATGGTGAAGAGGTAACTGTTCGTCTTGCTCCTGGAACACCTAACGGTCGCACACTACGCGTTAAGGGTCGCGGAATTAAAAAGGGATCAATTACTGGAGATCTTCTTGCAACGATTGAAGTACAAGTTCCACAGAAGATTGAAGGCGAAGCAAGTGAGGCGCTAAAGAAATTTGCAGAGGCAACATCAAGCCACGATGTGCGACTTGAATTTAGAGCGAAGGCATCACAATGAGTGAGGATAAGCGCGAAGAGATTGATGAGGCAGCAGGACTGTATGTCATCTCTGTCGCTGCAGAACTATCGGGGCTACATCCGCAAACACTTCGCCAATACGATCGCATGGGACTTGTCTCTCCATCTCGCACAGTAGGTCGCAACCGTAGATATTCATTGCGTGATATTGCATCCCTTCGCACCATCCAACGACTTGTCGGTGAAGGAATTAACCATGCAGGAATTAAGCGGATCATCGAACTCGAATCTGCGATGGCAAATATGGCACTTGAGGTAGCAAAACTTCGTATCGAGGTAGATGCACTTCTAACAGAAAACCCGCCAAAATCGCTAGAAATCCGGAAGAAATCACAGGTCATCATTTACAAAGAAGAGAAATAGCGCGATAGGCTCCCACCCATGAGCGCACGCGAACTTCTTAAAGCAGAGATCGTAAACAAGGCTGTTGTCCACGGAAAAGTCATTCTCTCTTCAGGTAAAGAGGCTGATTACTACGTAGATCTTCGTCGCGTGACACTGGATCACGTTGCCGCGCCACTTGTTGGACAGGTAATGCTCGATCTCACAAAAGATTTAGATTTCGAAGCAGTTGGTGGACTTACTCTCGGAGCTGACCCAGTTGCAACAGCGATGATGCATGTTGCAGCAAGCCAAGGTCGCGCACTTGATTCATTTGTCGTTCGTAAGGCTGAAAAAGCTCACGGTCTACAACGCCGTATTGAAGGACCAGATGTAAAGGGCAAGCGTGTCTTAGCTGTTGAAGATACATCGACAACAGGTGGATCTGTATTGACTGCAGTTGAAGCATTAAAAGAAGCCGGAGCGATTGTTGTTGGCGTTGCAGTTATCGTCGAGCGCGGAGCAAAAGATGCGATTGATGCTGCAGGACTTGAATACCGAACAGCGTATTCATTGGCTGACCTAGGTCTTTAAGACCAATCCTTCTTTGTTCGCCACTCGCGGAAGAGTTCGAAGATCACCGGCAGCGTTGTAATCAGCAAGACCAATAAAGTAATCGGTAGCAAATATGTGTCGAGTGAATCCTTTACTGATTCACCAAGGAAGTAACCAGCCAAGATAATTCCATCAGCCCAGATAATTGCGCTGACGCTATTCCACAAAAAGAATGTCTTGGGTGGAATTCCGATGATTCCACACATTGGATTAATTAAGGTGCGGACAAAGGGTGTAAAGCGAGCAAGGAAGAGCGCTTTGCCAATTCCGTATCGCAGCAACCACTTCTGGGTCGCCTCAACCTTTGCTTGATTAAAGATTCGACTATTGGGGCGATCAAATAACTTCTTGCCATATTTATGGCCGATGAAATATCCGGTCTGTGATCCTGTGATGACAGCGATCGGAGCGCCGATTAAGAGACCAACAATGGGAAGCTGAACACCATCGAGTGCTTGGCTTGCAGCTCCTGATGCTCCGAGCCCTGCAAGAAAGAGGAGAGAATCTCCGGGAAAGAGCATTCCAACGAGCAAACCTGTCTCAGTAAATAAGATTGTAAGGATTCCGATAAAGCCAAAAGTGGAGATCAACGTCTCCGGGTGGAGCGAATTAATTAGAGAATCCATAAGTTGAGGATAAGGTACGCGCCATGTCTTTGGCACCCCGACCACGCTTCCACTTTGCGCCTGCGCGCAATTGGATGAACGATCCCAACGGGCTCATCTTTTA
>WLGP01000108.1 GCA_009703165.1 Actinomycetota bacterium
CTTGATGAGGCAGGAACCGCCGTCAAGAAGTTCCACCGTTTCCGCGTAGGTCAGTAGACTTTACGCAGAAGGCTTTACAAGACTTAACTCAAGCGAGAGGAGCACCCAATGCCCGGTACAAGAGGTTCGTATCGGCGGGTGCTCCTTAAGCTTTCCGGAGAAGTTTTCGGTGGAGAAAAAGGCATCGGTGTAGATCCTGATGTTCTGGCAGATGTTGCCAAGCAAATTAGCGCAGTTGTGCGCGAAGGAGTTCAGATTGCAATCGTCGTAGGTGGCGGTAACTTCTTTAGAGGCGCAGAACTTTCCGAACGCGGAATGGAGCGCTCGCGCGCTGACTACATGGGAATGCTCGGAACAGTAATGAACTGTTTAGCGCTCCAAGATTTTCTTGAGAAAGAGGGCGTTGATACTCGCGTCCAGACAGCAATCACCATGGGACAAGTTGCAGAACCTTATGTTCCACGCCGTGCCATCCGCCACCTCGAAAAGGGTCGCGTAGTAATTTTCGGCGCGGGCGCCGGAATGCCATTTTTTACAACAGATACCGTTGCAGCCCAGCGCGCACTTGAAGTCGGTGCAGAGGCGCTCCTTCTTGCAAAGAGCGGTGTTGATGGCGTCTACAGCGCAGATCCTCGCAAGGATTCGAGCGCAACTAAGTACGACACAATTACTTACGATGAAGTTCTACAGAAGTCCTTAGCTGTTGCAGATGCAGCTGCCTTTAGCCTCTGCCGAGAGAATTCACTGCCGATCGTCGTCTTTGACTTAATGACAGCAGGAAATATCGGCCGCGCAGTCCGTGGCGAAAAGATTGGAACGCTCGTCGCATAAGCGGTGAGTTGATACCTTAATACCGATACGAACGGGACGGATGACCATGTCAGATGTAGCAACGCATTTAGCCGATGCTGAATCGAAGATGAATAAGGCTGTTGAGGTCGCAAAAGATGACTTCGGCGCTATTCGTACAGGTCGCGCTCACCCAGCGATGTTCAACAAGATCATGGTCGACTACTACGGTACCTACACTTCACTTTCACAATTGGCATCGATTCAGATCCCAGAGTCCCGCATGGCGATCATCTCTCCCTTCGATAAGGGTGCGATGTCATCGATTGAAAAGGCGATCCGCGAATCAGATCTTGGCGTAAACCCACAGACAGATGGCGTTGTCATTCGCGTGAATTTCCCACAGCTGACTGAAGAGCGCCGTAAGGATTACATCAAGGTCGCAAAGACCAAAGCTGAGGATTCCAAGATTTCAATGCGCAATATCCGCCGTAGTGCAAAAGAGGCTATGGAGAAGTTAGAGAAAGATGGCGATATCGGTAAAGATGATCTTGCTCGTGGCGAAAAAGAGCTAGAGAAGATCACATCTGATCACGTCGCAAAGATTGATGAACTCTTAAAGCACAAGGAGGCTGAACTTCTCGAAGTCTAGAGAGTTCAATAACCTTCTCGTGAGCGACCTACATTCATTTAACGAGGCACTCAATGCTCGGGCAGGTCGCAAACTTCTGCCATCTATTGCAGTGGGCTTAGGGCTGATCTTCCTAATCTGGCTATCACTTGCCTTTGAACGTACCGCCTTTGCTCTCCTTGTCTCACTGGCACTAGTTCTTGCAACGAAAGAGTTATCGTCAGCCTTTACATCAGTTGGCTTTCTTAACTCTTTCCGCACATTGGCAGTTGCCGTTGTGGCAATTTCGCTCTCGACCTGGTTTGCAGGAATCAACGGTCTGGCACTCTCCATGGCGGCAGCCTTTACCTTGATACTTCTACTCTCACTTCGCCATGGCCCGGAAAACTTTGTAAAGCGGGCAAGCTCTACAGGCTTAGCCCTTCTCTACCTTCCCTTTCTCGGTGGCTTCATTATCTTGATCGCACGTCCAAGTAATGGACTTGCAGCGATTATGACCTTCCTTGTTCTGATCGGTTGTAACGATACTTTTGGCTATATTGTCGGCGTGCTGATTGGTAAGCATCGTTTTGCGCCAACGATTAGCCCTAAGAAGTCTGTTGAAGGTCTTATTGGATCTTTTGTTGCAACGACAATCGGTGGAGCAATTGCCTTCCACTACATCCTTGATAACGATTGGCGTTACGGCGCAGCCGCTGGAATTCTTACCGTCATTACAGCCACATCGGGGGACCTCATCGAAAGTGCAATCAAGCGCGATATGTCGATCAAAGATATGGGCAACCTCCTGCCAGGCCACGGTGGCGTCCTAGACCGCATTGATTCTGCGATCTTTTCAGCACCTGCGATGTATATGGCACTTGAAGTTGTGAAGCGCATTTCATGACCGAGATTAAATTAATCTTCGACGAACCTGTCCAGAAGAAGAAGGCTCCTAAGCACATCGCCGATCTCTCACCTGCCGAACGCAAAGAGTGGGCGAAAGAACTTGGTTTTCAACCATTTCGCGCATCCCAGGTGGCAACGCATTACTTCACCCATTTATCCAATACACCTGCCGAATGGAGTGATATTCCGGCAGATCAACGCGAGGCAATTGCCGAAGCGCTCACCCCAAAGCTCATTGAACTCGTCACAACTCGCACAACAGATGGCGGAATGACCCGTAAAGATCTATGGAAGCTCCACGATGGAACTCTCGTGGAGTCTGTATTGATGCGTTACTCAGATCGCGTCACAGTCTGTATTTCATCTCAAGCCGGTTGCGGAATGAACTGCCCATTCTGTGCAACCGGTCAGGCAGGACTTACTCGTAACCTCACAGCAGGTGAGATCACCGAACAGATTGTGGCTGCCGCTCGTGCATGTGCCGACGGCGAACTTCCTGGTGGTCCAACAAGGCTTTCTAACATTGTCTTTATGGGAATGGGGGAGCCACTGGCAAATTACAACGCCGTTGTTCGCACACTCCATAACATCACAGATCCCAATCCAGATGGTCTCGGAATCAGTGCTCGATCTGTCACGGTTTCAACTGTTGGCCTAGTCAACGGTATTGAGAAGTTGATGGACGAAGGAATTAACTGCACTTTGGCGGTATCTCTACATACCCCAGATGATGAACTGCGAAATACTTTAGTTCCAATCAATAATCGCTTCAATGTCCGCGAAGTATTGACTGCGGCAGATGCCTACGAGAAGAAGACTGGCCGCAGGTATTCGATCGAGTACGCACTCATCCGCGATATCAACGATCAATCGTGGAGATCAGATCTCTTGGGGCGCTTACTTAAGAACCGTAACGCTCATGTGAATCTAATCCCGCTCAACCCAACCCCAGGATCTAAGTGGACGGCATCTCGTCGTGAAGATGAGGCCGAATTCGTTCGCATCCTGGAAAGTTATGGGGTCCCAGTCACTGTTCGCGATACTCGTGGGCGAGAGATCGATGGCGCTTGTGGCCAATTAGCCGCTGCCGAAAAAGGGAAAGAATAAGTAGACTCACGGCCATGGATATCCGTGAAGCTGCAGCTGCTTACGAAAGTGCAACCCAATATTTTCTCAACCTTGCTCGTGGAGTAACCCCTGAGTTATTAGATGTGCACCATGAGAACGGTTGGTCTGCCAGACAGATCATTCATCACTTGGCAGATTCTGAAGCGCAGTCATATGCCCGCCTTCGCCGCTTAGTTGCAGAACCAGAAGGCAGCGTCATCCAAGGGTATGACGAAGGTGCGTGGGCTGAATGCGAAAAGCTCGGCTATAAAGATGCACCTGTAGAAAATTCGATTGCGGTTTTTGCTGCAGTGCGTGCAGGCTCTCTCGATGTCATCAAGCGACTTGAAGAAGCAGATCTTGCAAAATCAGGTGAGCACTCTGAAAGTGGAAAGTTCACCATTGAAAAGTGGCTAGTTGGATATACAAAACATCCTGTTGATCATGGTGATCAACTTGTGCGCGCGACAAAGGGTCAGGAGTAGAAGATGAGAAAGCTCAGTAACTTCATCAATGGAAAGTCAGTTGACTCAACCTCAGGTGAGACAACAACTCTGATTAATCCAGCGACCGCTCAACCCTTTGCAACTGCGCCAAAATCCAATGCTGCCGATGTAGATCTTGCGATGAAGTCTGCTGCCGCAGCCTTTGAGGGATGGCGCGACTCAACTCCATCTGAACGCCAGCGCGCACTCTTGAAGATTGCAGATGCGATCGAAGCTCGCGCAGATGAATTCGTCGCCATCGAATCTGAAAATTGTGGCAAGCCACTGGGCCTGACCGCATCAGAGGAAGTTCCAC
>WLGP01000109.1 GCA_009703165.1 Actinomycetota bacterium
CCATTCTCTGGCATTGACTTATGGCACGCTGTTGAGTTCTCAAGGTACGGATGCGCACTGCGTCGTAGGCTCTCACCTATTTTTCAGGGCAGACTGCCAAACTTAGTGCATACGGCTAGGCCCGGTCAAACCGGCTAGATCAGCTCCAAGTGAGGAAGTGATGCTGTACGGCCCCCTTTTTAACCTCACGGTTACCTACGGGGTACGTTCCACAGCAAGGAGCGTAACTATAGGGCTGACCAGTCTGGGGGTCAAATCGGCCCCCTAGGATCTGGCTCACAGGGTGCTCAATGCTCTCAATCGATGAAAATTGCGCTATTTGAGCGTAAAAAGTTGGCTTTTTGAGGGTTTAAGCAAGCTCAACCGCTGCGAGGTCGCGCTTGCCTTTACGCAAAAGTGCATATTTTCCGCATAAAAAGTGGGCTTTTTCTAGGCGGAAATCCTCGCCTGAGATCTTCTCATTATTGAGATATGCGCCACCTTCTTTAACGATGCGGCGAGCAGCCGATTTTGAGTCAACAACCCCTGATGCTGCTAGGAGATCGACCCATGTTGGAATCTCATCCTTTGCGCTGATCGTGACACGTGGCAATTCACTGAGTGCACTCGCAAGAGTTGCTTCATCGAGAGTTGCCAGATCTCCCTGACCAAAGAGTGCGCGTGCTGCTTCTTCAACGCGAACAGTTGTCTCTTCGCCGTGAATCAACGCTGTCAATTCACGTGCAAGTACGCGATGGGCAGCACGGGCACCTGGATTTTCTTGATGTTCTTTCTCTAACGCTTCAATTTCTGCTCGTGATTTAAAAGAGAAGACCTTAAGGAAGTTGATGACATCTTTATCATCAGAGTTGAGCCAGTACTGGAAGAAGGCATACGGGGATGTCATCTCTGGATCTAGCCAGACGCTTCCGCCGGCAGTCTTTCCAAATTTAGTTCCATCTGCCTTGGTAAGAAGTGGAACTGTTACAGCGTGACCACTCCCCCCTTCAACGCGACGAATGAGATCAAGACCTGCAACGATATTTCCCCATTGATCAGATCCGCCTAATTGCAATGTGCAATCATTGCGGCGGAAGAGTTCAAGAAAATCAAATGCCTGCAGTACTTGGTAGGAAAATTCTGTGTATGAGATTCCACCTTCGAGACGGTTAGCTACTGAATCTTTAGCAAGCATTTGGTTGACGCTAAAGTGCTTACCGATATCGCGAAGAAATTCGATTGCAGATAAAGGTGAAGTCCAATCAAGGTTATTGACGACTACGGCAGGGTTCTTTGTAGCCTTGAAGTCTAAGACTGAAGAGACTTGGGCTTTAATGCGATTGACCCAGTTCTCAACAATTTCACTGCTATTGAGGGAGCGTTCTTCGTTCCGCCCGCTTGGATCTCCTACTAAGCCAGTTGCGCCACCAACAAGTGCGATTGGATGATGGCCGGCCAATTGGAAGCGGCGCAGAACCAAGAGAACGACAAGATTGCCTACGTGAATACTTGGTGCTGTGGGATCAAAGCCAATGTAGAGAGTGATGGGCTTTTCTAGAGCCTTTGCTAGCTCCTTCTCATCGGTGGTCTGTGCAATAAGACCGCGCCAGCGCAGGTCATCGAGAAATTGACTCATGCGCTCATCATGCCTGAAAAGGCTTGAATCTTGGCGGAGAAATTCGCTTCAAAGGCGGTTACTTCGCTCTTAAGAATTGCCAACTGGCGAGCAACTGCTGCCGGCGCGGTGCCACCGTAGGTTGTTCGCGAAGTCAGAGCGCCTTCAACGGTGAGCACATCGCGGATCGCTGGCGTAAGTGCAGGGTGAACTGATGCGAAATCCTGATCGCTTATCTGATGCAGCTCGATACCTTTTGATTCGGCCAGGGCTACACATTTGCCAGCTGCTTCATGGGCGATAGCAAATGGAATATGTGCGCGTACTAAGAAATCGGCTACTTCGGTTGCTAGAGAAAATCCGGCTGGAGCGGCTGCTGCCATCTTCGCGCGATCAAAGGATGTTGTTGCAACCATTCCGGTGACAGCGGGAAGAACCAGGGCCAAGGTGTCGAATGAATCAAAGAGTGGCTCTTTATCTTCTTGAAGGTCACGGTTGTATGCAAAAGGCAGACCTTTGAGCATCGCGAGAACTCCAGAGAGATTTCCAATTAGGCGACCAGCTTTGCCTCTAGCAAGTTCTGCGACATCTGGATTCTTCTTCTGAGGCATGATCGATGAACCTGTTGAGAAAGCATCTGCAACATGTGCCCAGCCAAATTCAGTCGTCGCAAGAATGCACCACTCTTCGCCAATGCGTGAGAGGTGATTTCCAACCATTGCCAAGATAAAGAGCGCCTCAGCAACGAAGTCGCGATCTGAGACACCATCAATGCTATTTCCTGCAGTGCGTTTAAATCCAAGTGCGGTAGCAGTTGCTTCGGGAGATAACGGAAGTGACGAACCAGAGAGCGCTCCAGATCCAAGTGGACTTACTGACGTACGCGCTAGCCAATCATCGATTCGATCTAAGTCGCGATTAAAGGCATGGGCGTGCTTTGCTAATTCGTGACCAAAGAGAACCGGTTGTGCATGCTGCATATGAGTAAAGCCAACAGATGGCGCATCGCCATATTCGGCGGCTTTGGCAAGCAGCGCTTCTTGGAGGGCAATGATCTTTGTTGCCGTATCGAGCATCGCATCGATGGCATAGAGCCTGAGGTCGGTAGCCACCTGATCATTACGAGAACGACCAGCGCGCAGGGAGCCGCCAATCTCGCCGAGTTTCTCAGTCAGTCCTCTTTCAAGGGCGGAGTGAACATCTTCATCGCTAGCGTTGTAAGCAAATACTCCTGAGGCTACTTCGGCAAGTAACTCACGGAGAGCCTTTCGAATCTGAGCTGCAACATCTTGTGTGAGTAGCCCTGAAGATTCAAGAACATCGAGGTGCGCAAGGGATGAGCGAAGATCGTATGGTGCAAGGCGCCAATCAAAGTGCACACTTCTAGATAAGGCAAAGACAGCATCGGCTGGCTCTTCTGAAAATCTTCCGCCCCACAGTGCCATCTGACTACCTTCTCTTCTTCGTTGTTGGAGTACTCTTCTTAACTCTTGGCTTTCCTGCAAAGAGAAGTAGCTCTCGGGCAAGGGCGCTACCACCTGTCGCGCTGCGAGAGACAACGAGAACTGTGTCATCACCGGCAATTGTTCCGATGATCTCTTTGATCCCTGAGTGATCAAGCGAACTAGCAAGCAACTGCGCTCCCCCAGGTGGAGTTTTCACAACAGCTAAATTTCCACTTGATTCAACGCTGATAATTAATTCGTGAGGAAGTGGCATTGAACGGGCAAAGGATGAATCAGCCGAATCAACTATGGAGTAGACCATCTCGCCTGCGCTATTTCTTATCCGTACAGCGCCGATCTCTTCGATATCACGACTAGCGGTGGCCTGTGTGACGGCGTAGCCACCTTTCTTGAGCGCCTGAACTAAATCTTCTTGGCTATGGATGCGACCTGTCGCAATAGCTGCGATCGCAGCGCTTCTACGCGCAGAGACGGAATTAATAGGTTGGACTTTAGCCATGGGTAACCTCTTTCAAAACTTTCTTAAATACTGCAATGAACTTATCAATCTGAACAGTTGTAACAATCAGTGGTGGAGCAATACGAATAGTGCTCTCATTGGCCGCATTGACAATCACTCCTGCCTCTAACATCGAGGCAGCAACTTGCTTGGCGATTGGTGAACGTAGCTCGATGCCAATGAGTAATCCGCGACCACGAACCTCTTTCACGCCATCTACCGAAGCAAGGCTCTTCTTAATCTTCTTCTCGTGCTTCTTTGCAGACTGCATGAGCTCGTTCTTCTCAATGACATCAAGGACTGCATTTCCGGCAGCACATGCGATTGGGTTGCCACCAAATGTGGTTCCGTGATCTCCAGGTTGGAGCAGATTTGCCGCTCGTGCATACGCGATGGTTGCCCCGATAGGAAGTCCGCCGCCGAGGCCTTTAGCTAAAGTGACAATGTCGGGGCGGATCTTTTCGTGCTCAAAGCCAAACCATTGTCCAGTTCGACCGATACCGGTCTGAACGCAATCAAAGGCAAGGAGTGCACCTGTTTCATCGCATAGTGCGCGAAGTCCAGCCAGGTATCCATCAACAGGAGTGATGACACCTGCTTCTCCCATAATCGGTTCGACAATCACCATTGCCGTCTTCTTCGTGACAGCCCTTCGC
>WLGP01000011.1 GCA_009703165.1 Actinomycetota bacterium
ATCTGCCATTTCTCTCAATCGGCGCCGTAGGTTTTGTATCTGTCTGTGGCCACACAGTGGGTAACGAACTTAAAGCGATGCTCGATGCCTGGTTTGCCGGTGATACCGCTCGAGCCCTTGAGATTCACCAGAAGTTGATTCCTGTATTTAAGGGAACTTTCAGAACACAAGGCGCGATTTTGACCAAGGCTGCCATGACATTGATGGGTCTTCCTGGAGGAACAACCAGACTCCCACTTGTTGATGCAACCCCTGCACAGATTGCTACTCTGCGAGAAGATCTCATCGCAGGTGGCGTGCAGCTCAACTAACCTCATATGACGCATCCGCATCCAGGTTTAGGAACACCTCCCGCATTAGTTTCAGGTGGCCTTCGCATCGTTGCCCTCGGGGGAATCGCCGAAATTGGTCGCAATATGACCGTTTATGAAACAAAGGGAAAGTTAATTGTTGTCGATTGTGGAGTTCTCTTCCCTGAGGATAATCAACCAGGAATTGATCTGATCCTTCCTGACTTTTCATATATCCGCGATCGCCTTAACGACGTTATTGCCATTGTCTTAACACATGGACATGAGGATCACATTGGGGCAGTTCCATATCTCTTGCGTGAACGTGGAGATATCCCTCTCTACGGTTCACCACTGACCCTGGCGCTGATTACTGCTAAATTGAAGGAACATCGAATTACAGCTATTACTCGTGAAGTTCGCGAAGGAATGACAGAAGATATCGGCCCCTTTGAACTCGAATTTGTCGCAGTTAACCATTCAATTCCTGATGCTCTAGCAATCTCGATCCGCACTGATGCTGGTCGAGTCCTGCACACAGGTGATTTCAAAATGGATCAGTTGCCATTAGATGGTCGCCTTACAGACCTGCGCACATTTGCTCGAATGGGGGAGGAGGGCGTCGATATCTTCCTCGTTGATTCAACGAATGCCGACGTTCCAGGATTTACACCCTCTGAGCGCGAAATCATGCCGGCGCTCAATCGCGTTATTGCGTCAACGAAGCGACGCGTGATCGTCGCTTCATTCTCCTCGCACGTCCACCGCGTCCAGCAAGTAATTGATGTTGCAGCAGAGCATGGCCGCAAAGTCGTCTTTATCGGGCGCTCCATGGTGCGCAATATGAAGATTGCTCAAGAGATGGGCTATCTCACCGTCCCACCAAATATGATCTTAGATTCCAAAGATCTCGAAACTTATGGTGATGATGTTGTTTTGATCTGTACTGGATCACAAGGTGAGCCGATGGCTGCTCTGTCTCGTATGGCAAATGGTGACCATCAAATTCGCGTCGGCGATGGAGATACAGTGATTTTGGCATCTTCACTTATTCCAGGAAATGAAAACTCTGTCTTCAGAGTCATCAATGAACTCACACGTTTTGGTGCAAAAGTGGTTCATAAGGCCAATGCCATGGTCCACGTATCAGGACATGCTGCCGCTGGAGAGCTTCTCTACTGTTACAACATCGTCAAGCCAAAATATGCCCTCCCTGTTCACGGAGAATGGCGACACCTCAAGGCAAATGCGCAATTGGCAATCGAAGCCGGCGTCCCACGTGAGAATGCTTTCATTATCGAAAACGGAATCGTTGTTGATCTGGTCGATCATGTCGCAGAGGTTGTTGGCGCAGTCCCATGTGGCTTTGTCTATGTAGATGGACAGAGCATCGGAGATATCACCGAAGCATCTCTGAAAGATCGACGAATTCTTGGAGAAGAAGGTTTCATCTCTGTCTTTGTCGTAGTTGAAGCTCAGAGCGGAAAGATCATTTCAGGACCAGATATCCACGCCCGTGGATTTAATGAAGATGAGGCGCTCTTCGACGAAGTTAAATCCCAGATCGAAAAAGCGCTAGCAAAAGCCGTTGCAGATGGAATTGATGGAACGCATCAACTACAGCAGGTCGTTCGACGAACAATCGGCAATTGGGTCGGACAAAAACATCGACGCCGTCCGATGATTGTTCCCGTAGTTGTTGAGGTCTAACTGATAATATAAAAGGTGTGGCCAAGAAAAAGACTCGCACCAAGCAGGGTTCATCCCTTCCTGCAGTAGCAGGCCGCGCAATCTCGGCCACCTGGTCGGCGCTGGCAAAGGCCTTCGGTTCAACAGTCCGATTCCTAGCCCGCGGAGCTAAAGATCTCGATCCGGTACATCGCCGCGATGGCGCGGGGTTGCTCATCCTCATTCTTGCCCTTGCTGCCCTAGTCGGCACCTGGTTTAAATCTGAAAGTATCTTGAGCGATCTCCTCTATGCCATCTTCTACGGAGTATTTGGAAAGATCGGCTTCTTCGCGCCTATCGTTTTGGGTTATTTCGCAGTGCGCATCTTTAAAAACCCAGAAGATACAAAGTCACTGGGTCGAATTGTAATTGGAATCTTGCTTCTGCTTATCTCAAGTACTGGCTTTATCCATTTTGTATCAGGTTTTGCTGCCCCTACAGATGGCGCAACAGCGATGCGCAATGGCGGAGGTTTACTCGGTTACGGAGTCTCGCTGCCGCTTGAGCGTTTAATGACCGAAGTTCTCGCCCAACCATTTCTTATCTTGCTCTTCTTCTTCGGCCTTCTTGTTACAACAGCGACACCGTTCTCTGCTGTGCTTACCAAGATTTCCGCTCTCTTTTCTTGGATCTGGAATAAGCGCCCAGAACGCACCGAAGAAGAGTTCGAAATTACTGATACCCCTCCATTCGATACCCCAGTCGTAGGGTGGAATCAAGAGCCAGAAGATGAAGAGCTGCTTGATGAAGATGAGTTTGATAAAGAATTTACAGTTGAGACTCCACGTCCACCTGTTACTGCAACACCTATTGCTTCCAGCGGGGGAGTAGCAAAGCGAATTGAGCAGCTACTGCTCACGGGAGATTCCACTTATGAACTCCCATCACAAGATCTGCTTCGCACAGGTCCTGCCTCAAAGAGTAAGAGCAAGGCCAATGACACAGTCGTTGCAGCCCTTACCGAGGTCTTTAAGCAATTTGAGATCGATGCTGAAGTGACCGGCTTTATGCGTGGCCCAACAGTTACTCGTTATGAGGTTGAACTTGGCAACGCAGTAAAGGTTGAGCGCATCACAGCACTTGCAAAGAATATTTCATATGCAGTAGCTAGCAGCGATGTCAGAATTCTTTCGCCGATTCCGGGTAAATCCGCCGTCGGTATTGAAATTCCAAATACTGACCGTGAAATCGTCGCTTTAGGCGATGTTATGAGATCTTCAGTTGCGGGGCAGGATCACCACCCAATGCTCGTTGCATTAGGTAAAGATGTTGAAGGTAACTTCGTCTGTGCAAACCTTGCCAAGATGCCACACCTTCTTGTTGCAGGAGCCACCGGCGCTGGTAAATCTTCCATGATCAACGCAATGATCTCTTCAATTTTGATGCGTGCAACCCCTGATGATGTACGCCTTGTTCTTATCGATCCTAAGCGCGTTGAGTTAACAGCTTATGAGGGCATCCCACATTTGATTACCCCGATTATTACCAATCCAAAGAAGGCAGCTGATGCGCTTACTTGGGTGGTTCGTGAGATGGATCTGCGATATGAGGATCTTGCAACATTTGGATTTAGACATATCGATGATTTCAATAAGGCTGTGCGCGCCGGCAAGGTAAAACCTCCTGAGGGGAGCGATCGAATTGTTGAGCCATACCCATATCTACTTGTCATTATCGATGAGCTCGCTGATTTGATGATGGTTGCAGCACGTGAGGTAGAAGAGTCTGTCGTTCGCATTACTCAACTCGCTCGATCTGCCGGTATTCACTTAGTTCTAGCAACACAGCGCCCAAGCGTTGATGTAGTCACCGGTTTGATTAAGGCGAACGTTCCTTCACGTCTGTCATTTGCCACATCATCACTTGCAGATAGCCGAGTGATTCTCGATAGTCCAGGTGCTGAAAAGCTTGTCGGACAGGGCGACGGCCTCTTTATTCCAATGGGTGCTTCCCGTGCGATTCGTATTCAGGGTGCTTATATTTCAGAGCGCGAGATCGAAGCGATCGTTGGACATGTAAAGAAGCAACTCTCACCTCGCTATCGTGAAGATGTCACAGCACCTCCTGCATCAACAAAGCAGATCGATAAAGAGATCGGTGACGATCTCGATCTCTTGTGTCAGGCAGTTGAGTTGGTAGTTGGTACACAATTTGGATCAACATCAATGTTGCAACGTAAGTTGCGCGTTGGTTTTGCAAAAGCTGGGCGCCTCATGGATCTGATGGAGTCGCGAGGAATTGTTGGACCGTCAGAAGGTTCTAAGGCGCGCGTAGTCATGGTGAAGGCTGATGAACTGGAATCGGTTTTAGCCACGCTCCGCGACTACTAGTGAGATCTAGTCACCCTACAAATATCACCCAATTAGGGCTAGGTTGATTGATCTTCCTCACCCTACAATTTTCCAGTGGGGTTGATAATCACCCCCCACCAAACGAGATTGTTGGTGAGATGACACTAGGCGAGGGTCTACGACGAGCACGCGAAGATGCGGGCTTGAGCCTTGACGAACTCGCACATAAAACCAATCTGCGCAGTAGTTTGATTACTTTAATTGAAAAAGATGACTTTTCTCAATGTGGCGGAGATACCTATGCGCGCGGACATATCAGAAATATTGCTCGTGCAGTTGGGGTCTCACCTATAGAGTTTTTAGCAGCATTTGATGCAGATCATTCAACTGATTCGCGTTCGATCCATGCCCAGTTAGTCGATAACAATGCAGCTGCTATTCGAGGTGAAAATCGAAAGTTATCGTGGAAAGTACTCGCGGGAGCCTCGCTTTCGATCGTCGCACTTATTGGTGTTGCGCAATTTTCAATTAATGCACTTGATTCGCAAAACTCGACTAGTGAAGTAATTAGCGAAACAGTAGAACCCTCTGTCGCCTCTGTGACACCATCGGCAACGCCATCTGTAACGCCACCGGCAACTACGGAAGCGGTTACCCCAACAGGCGGGCCATTACAGCTTGTAATCTCAGCAACGCGTGGAAACTCCAACATCCATGTCGTTGTTGTTGGAAAGACTCTTTACAAAGGCCCACTCTTCCAGGGTGAAGAGAAGACATTTGTTGGCGAAAACTCCATTTCAATCTACTTAGGAAATGCCGGAGACCTTGATTTAACTCTCAACGGAGAGAAATTAGCTCCATTGGGTGAGCGAAATCAGGAAATTCGTAAGACTTTTAGAGCCAAGTAAGGCGCCGCACTGTACTATCTGACAAATGAGTCGGACCGTTGCAATAATTACGATGGGCTGTGCCCGTAATGATGTCGACTCTGAAGAGCTAGCAGGTCGCCTCGAAGCAGATGGCTGGACCTTGGTCGACGATGTTGAAAATGCTGAAGTCGCCGTTGTAAATACCTGTGGATTTATCGAATCGGCAAAGAAAGATTCAGTTGATGCCCTGCTTGAGGCAAATTCACTCAAGGGGCATGGAACAACGCGCGCAGTAGTGGCCGTCGGATGCATGGCTGAACGCTACGGAAAAGAGTTGGCAGAGGCCCTACCTGAGGCAGATGCAATTCTTGGTTTTGATGATTATCAGGATATTTCGGCGCGACTGCAATCGATCATCTCAGGGCAGAGCCATGTTTCGCATACTCCACGTGATCGCAGGTCGCTATTGCCTATCGCGCCAGTTGATCGCGCTAAAGCTCGCGATGAAAACTATGAATCCTCACTCGGTGCCGGAGGTTCGCTCTTTCGCAAACGCCTTGGAGATGCTCCGTGGGCTCCGTTAAAGATTGCTTCGGGTTGTGATCGCAGATGTTCATTCTGTGCAATCCCATATTTCCGCGGCTCCTTTATCTCTCGCCGTCCAACCGAAGTATTAAAAGAAGCCGAATGGCTTGCCCAGAACGGCGTGAGCGAGCTCTTCTTGGTCAGTGAAAATACAACCTCATATGGAAAAGATTTAGGCGATCTGATGTTGATGGAGAAGATCCTCCATGAATTCGGAGAGATTGATGGCGTTGAACGCGTGCGCCTTTCATACCTGCAGCCGGCAGAGATGCGCCCATCGCTACT
Organism: Actinomycetota bacterium; assembly: GCA_009703165.1. Taxonomy (GTDB): domain Bacteria; phylum Actinomycetota; class Actinomycetes; order Nanopelagicales; family Nanopelagicaceae; genus Planktophila. The sequence continues at coordinate 6,049 of WLGP01000011.1, forward strand.
GCAGGCGATGATCTCAACTGAGAAAGTTGCACCTTATTTTGATCTCTCATTCCAGCATGTAAGTCCAACGCTTTTGCGGCGCATGCGTCGCTTCGGAGATAGCGAAAAATTCTTACATCTGATCACTCAGATCCGAGCGCTCTCACCAGAGGCTGGCATCCGCTCTAACTTCATCGTTGGTTTCCCGGGGGAGACGCAAGAAGATTTCGATCTCTTGGCAGATTTCATTACCCAAGCCCAACTTGATGCGATTGGTGTATTTGGTTATTCAGATGAGGATAAGACTGAAGCACTTGACTTAAGCGACAAGGTCGACCCTGATCTCATTGCAGAGCGCGTTGAATCACTCTCTTCTTTAGCCGATGAGATGGTCTCGCTCCGTGCCGCTTCTCGTATAGGTGAGCAGGTTCGTGTGCTCATTGAAGATGAAGAGAACCAAGAGGGGCGCGCTGCACATCAAGGCCCAGAAGTAGATGGCACCACCTCATTTATCGGTACATCATTTAAAGTTGGTCAGTATGTTGACGGTATTGTCACTCAATCGCTCGGAGCGGATTTGGTAGCCCGTCCACTATGAAAAAGTACTTCTCACCAAATGCAATCACCATTTCGCGCATTCTGTTGATCCCATTTGGCGTCTATGCAATCTTTAAAAATGGTGGCGATGATACAACCTGGCAAGTAATCGCTTGGTGCATCTACTTCGTGCTTGGCATGTCAGATCTCTTGGATGGGCACTTAGCCCGTTCGACCAACCAGGTCAGCGAGCTTGGAAAGTTTCTCGATCCAGTTGCAGATAAAGCGCTTATCGGTTCTGCCATGATCTCGCTCTCTCTTCTCGATCGATTCCCATGGTGGATTACGATCGTAATCTTGGCTCGAGAAATTGGAATCACACTCTTTCGGATCGCTGTTATTAAGGGCGGAGTCATTCCAGCAAGCCGCGGTGGAAAGATAAAGAGCACCTTCCAGAGCTTTGGAGTCGGCTTCTTTATGCTGCCGATGCCTGAGAGCCTTTATTGGTTTAGGGATGGCTTTATCGCGATTGCAATTATTCTCACTATCGTGACCGGCTTTAACTATGTACGATTGGCTATGGAGAGACCGAAGTAAGAAATGGTGAGGGGGAGTAATGACACTTTCCTCAGAGATCACCGCGATGGTCAAAGAAATTATTGCCACTCTTGCCTCACATGGCCAATCTCTGGTTACCGCAGAATCAATTACTGCTGGGGGATTGAGCTCGGCAATCACAACAGTTGAGGGATCTTCTCAAATATTTCTTGGCGGGATCGTTGCTTATCAAGATTATGTCAAAGTAGATGTTCTTGGCGTTGATCAGCAGATCATCGATGCACATACTGTCTACAGCCAAGAAGTAGCTGTTGCTATGGCAAAGGCAGTTCGTGAAAAGTTTGCTTCGACGTGGGCTATTGCAACAACTGGGGTAGCAGGGCCAGGGCCGACAGATGGGGTTGCAGCCGGCACAGTATGGGTCGCCATAGATGGGCCAGTAACTCAGAGCCTTGAACTCTCACTTTCAGGTGGGCGCGAAAGCGTGCGAAACGCTACCGTTGCCACTGCAATTGGCTCATTTACGCGTATCCTTAGAGAACGAAATAGCAGATAGAGGGGAGTGGTCGTGGTCTTGTTACGTGAAGCAGTCGGCAGCTCTCTTCGCGCTGCGCGCACCGAACAATCGCGCACACTTCGCGATGTTGCACGTGAAGCGCGAGTATCACTTGGCTATCTCTCTGAAGTCGAACGTGGACAGAAAGAGGCATCGTCTGAGCTTCTCAATGCAATCTGCGACGCCCTCGGCCTACAACTTTCTGCACTCATGAGTGATGTCACTCTTCAGATCGCATCTGGCGAGATCGCGAAGCTCTCCGTTGTCGACGCAGCCTAAGTACGCCACGCAAGGCGCTTCACATCGCCGTACCGAAGAGGCGATTCTCCAGGGAACAAAAGATCTGATTGCAATTCAAGGTCTTTCTAAAATTTCAATGATTGATATCTCAGCAACTTCTGAAGTTGCCCGCGCTACTTTATATAACCATTTTCGCGATAAGAGTTCAGTTGTTGAAGCACTCCTTTCCTCTGAGGTCTCTCGAGTTATAGAGCAGGCACAGTCAGCCGGAACTCCGGCTGATGCCCTCGAATACCTCTCGATTGCCATCTCTTCAGATAGCGCTCTCGCCGGGTTGCGCCAGCACGATCCAGGGTTGATTGCGCAATTGTTGATTCATAGCGAACACCCTCTCTACCTTGATCTTGCACGTGCGATATTTGCACTGACGCAATCACAGAGCGCTACCGGCCTTGCCATGCGTTGGTTACTTGGTCAAGCAGTACAGCCACTTACTCCAGAGCAGTCGCGCGAACAGGCTGCGCTCCTTGTCGAGAACACTCTCTTCTAAAAACTGTAGATGCAAATGGATTGCACCAGATGAGGATCTCTGATCTACGTAATCGGATAGAACTCTCTTTCGGTAGCGATTGGGCCTCCTCTTTCTGCAAAGACATCGCACTTTCTGAGCTCGGGAGCAAGACAGTTGATGAAGCGCTGGCTGCAGGACATGAAGCAGCAGATATCTGGCGAGCTGTCTGTGCTGCACACCCAGTAGAGACCCTTGCACACAAGTACTAACTGCAAGTTATTTGCATAATTTCTTGAGGTAGATCACCTCAATTTAGTGGCACAGAAATTGATTTGGTTGGTCTTTAAATCTAAAGTACAGCCATGTTTACAAAACGACGCGCGATTGATTACTGCCGCGTTGCAACATCTATTTGTTGCTAATTGACTTTTCGCACCCGCTTTTCTATTTGCTTTTCTCTTTAACTAAACCACAACACACTACAAAAATAGAGGATTACTATGTTTACACTCAATAAGAAGGTAATTGCAGCGGCATCATCGCTTGCAGTTTTAGCACTCACAGCAACATCATTTACACCAGCACAGGCTGCTCCAAAGAATCAGGCACGCTCCGTCGTTTCAGCAGATTGGGTTGAGAAGAATCTCAACGATCCAAAGGTAGTTATCGTTGAGGTCAGCACAGAGCCTGGCATCTACGAGCGCGGCCACATTCAGAACGCTGTAAAAATCTCATGGCATACAGATCTCGTTGATACTGTAAATCGCGATGTTGTTTCAGCGGCAAAGTTCCAGAAGTTTGCACAGAACTCTGGAATTAGCGCCGATTCAACAATCGTTCTCTACGGAGATAAGAACAACTGGTTTGCAGCATGGGGTGCGTGGATCTTTAACCTTTACGGCGCTAAGGATGTCCGCATCCTCGATGGTGGCCGCGTTAAGTGGGAGAAGGATGGTCGCGCCATGACAACTGCCGTCCCAACAAAGCCAAAGGGTAACTTCACAAGTACTCGTCTAGATAAGAGCCTTCGCGCAACGCTGCTACAGGATGTTATCCCAGTGGCAAAGAAGCGCGTCAAGGCTGATTTGATTGATATTCGTTCAGCAGATGAGTTCAGCGGCAAGATCTTTGCACCAGCTGGCTTCCAGGAGCTTGCAGTTCGCGCCGGACACATCCCAGGTGCTATCAACGTCCCATGGGGTCTTAACGTCAACGCTGATGGAACCTTTAAGACAGTTGCTGAGTTGAAGAAGCTCTATGCCGATCGCGGAGTAGATGGCAAGCAGCCAATCATTACCTACTGCCGCATTGGTGAGCGCTCATCACTTACCTGGTTTGTATTGAGCGAAATCCTTGGCTATGACGTCAAGAATTACGATGGCTCATGGACTGAATACGGAAACACTGTCGGTGTTCCAATTTCAAATCCTTCAGGAACTGTATGGGGAGCTAACTAATTACTACAGATACTAACTTTGATAGAGGTTCTGGATCTTCCGGAACCTCTATTGAGGCTTCTACCTGGAGTCGCGGTGATACCTATCGCACGATAGCCGCAGCCATTCTCGCGCTATCGCTACTGGCAGGAGCATATGTTCTCTCTGGAACAGAGGGAACTGGTGCACAAGCTTCTTTCTCACTTCTTATCGGTGCAGCGCTCGGCCTGATCTTCGAAAGAGCGCGCTTCTGTTTCTTCTGTATCTTCCGCGATGCAATCGAAGATAAGAACACAACGCCGCTCCTTTCAGTACTGACTGCCATCGCCGCCGGAAGTATTGGATATGCCATTCTCTTTGGCCAATTTCTTCCAGATACATCAACTGAATTCTTTCCACCCAATGCCCACATCGGTCCAGTCAGCTGGGTGCTGATTCTGGCCGGCTTACTCTTTGGACTTGGAATGACGCTCTCTGGTGCATGCATCAGTGGTCATATCTATCGCATCGGCCAGGGATCTCTTCGCGCAATTCCTGCCCTTCTTGGCTCACTTATTGGTTTTGGTTTAGGTTTTGCATCGTGGAATAGCCTCTATCTTTCAGCGCTGAGCGAGGCACCAAAGACATGGCTTCCCCATACATTTGGATACGCTGGATCCCTTGTCATTACATTTGCGATCTTAGGTGCGATCTATCTCTTTGCTCGTAAGTGGGGAACTTCCTCTGAAAACATTTCAGCACCAGCGACAGGTTCGCTCTACACCAGATTGATCATTAATCGCTGGCCACCGCTTCTATCTGGCGCTCTCGTTGGAATCGTCGGAACAGTTGCCTATCTTCGTATTGAGCCTCTTGGCGTTACAAGACAGCTCAGCACAACAGCACGCACACTTCTTTCAGATCGTGGTTATCTTCCTGAAACTCTCGAAGGTCTCGATGTGATGAAGGGATGCATCGCTGTCATCAGCTCAACCATTACAAATAATGGTTGGTTAATCATCGGCATCTTGGTCGCATCCCTTGCTGCAGCGCTGGCTGGAAATAGATTTAAACTTCAAGAGATCACTTTGCGCAATGGATTTACCGCCCTGCTTGGCGGAATTCTTCTTGGCTGGTCATCCATGATCGCACTTGGTTGCACAGTAGGTGTTCTTCTCTCAGGAACACAGGCCTTTGCACTCTCTGGCTGGGTCTTCTGTGCAACGGTCTTTATTGGAACAGTTCTTGGTGTGAAGTTAAAGCTTCATAAGCTTTAATCACACTGCAATTACTTCCAACACCCACGGTTGATCACCTGTTGGCGGTGTCAGCGCACAGGGATATTTTTCAGAGACGATAGCGTAGATATCTTCAGGAGTCTTTGTGATTGAGCGGCTAGTCAGAAGCGCCCTAGCTACCTCACCACGAGTCTTCTTTGACATGTGTGTAATGACTTTTCGCTCTCCATCAACCACTGTTGATGCACGAATTGCAACGGTGACATCACATGGAGCGCTCCATACCGCTTGATATGTAGATGAACGACAGTCGACAATCAAATCTTTCTTGTATCCGGCTAACTTCTTTTCGACCACTGGGCGCATTACAACGTTATTGATCTTCTCTTTATAGAACTCGATGCGATCACTCGGAGCTAGCGCTCCATATTTTGCCGAGATGATGACAACTGATTTCTCACAACGCGCTTTGGCACTTGGTGAGAGCGTTGGGTAATCCAGTGCCTTGTAGAGAACTCCGCTATAGACAGCGATCGCAGGCTGGGCTCCGTTGGGGGTCGGGTTCTTGCCTTCAGATGGTGGCAAGAGGATCAACATGGGGCCATTCTGGGGCGCGCAGAGGCTCTGGCAGGGGAGAAGGGGCGACACGCCGCCTGTGATGTCAGTGGGCGGTGCTAGTTTTCGAACAGGTGTTCGGATACCCTTATACCTGTTCAACCAGAGCGGTTCCATCTTCCGCCCACAGCTCTTCCCCAGATGCTGTGGTCCGTCGGTGGGTCTCCGTACC
>WLGP01000110.1 GCA_009703165.1 Actinomycetota bacterium
CCATTGCGAAGCGACGCAGTGGAAGTGCTTACTCACCCACACAAAATCTTCTGGACCGTTAATTCATGCGTGATGTAGTCATTCTTGGCTCCACCGGTTCGATCGGCGTACAAGCACTTGAAATCATTGATGCAAATCCTGGCCAATTCCGCGTTGTCGCAATTACTGCAGCGGGAAATAACCTTGAGTTGTTAGCCTCGCAGGCTAAGAAATTTAAAGTCAGCGTTGTCGGTGTAACTCATAACGCTGATGCGCTGCGCCAAGCACTTCCTGGTGTTCAGATTATTGATGGCCCAGATGCCTCGACTGAGGTTGCCGCAATTACCTGCGATGTTGTTCTCAACGCGATTACCGGATCAATTGGACTTGGACCAACGCTGGCAGCCCTTAAAGTAGGAAACACCTTAGCGCTTGCAAATAAGGAGTCGCTTGTTGCAGGTGGCGAAATGGTGATGGCGTTAGCCAAACCAGGACAACTTTTACCTGTTGACTCTGAACATAGCGCGTTATGGCAGAGCCTTAAATCAGGTACTGCAAAGGAAGTCTCACGCCTTGTATTAACGGCAAGTGGTGGTCCATTTAGAGATCGTGACGATATGAGCACGGTAACTATCGCAGAAGCGTTAGCGCATCCAACATGGGCGATGGGACCGGTTGTCACCATTAACTCGGCTACCTTGGTTAATAAAGGCCTTGAAATTATTGAGGCCCACTATCTCTTTGGAATCCCATATTCACAGATTGAAGCGGTCATTCATCCGCAATCTGTTGTGCACTCACTTGTTGAATTTATTGATGGCTCAACGATCGCTCAGGCAAGTCCTCCCAATATGAAGGGGCCGATTGCCTACGCACTTAATTATCCAGAGCGGTTAGCGCACGCAACTGCGCCGATTGATTGGAGCACCGCTGCAACGTGGAACTTTGCTCCGATCGATCACACCAGATTCCCAGCTGTAGATTTAGCTCGACGATGCGGAACTCTCGGAGGCGGATTGCCGGCGATCTTCAACGCTGCCAATGAGGTAGCCGTTGCCGCATTCTTGGATTCTCACATTGGATACTCAGCAATTATCGATACAGTCGAGGCTGTGGTTCAACAACTCTCACCTAGCGCTATCTCACCGCTGCGCGATCTCGCCGATGTCAGTGCCATCGAAGAAGATGCCCGCCGAGTAGCCCATGAATTGATAAAGAGAGCGGTCTGATTGTGGAGATTTTAGGAATTGTTGCCTTTGTAGTTGCCTTACTTCTTTCTGTGATGGTCCATGAATTTGGCCATTACATCACCGCGCGACGATTCAATATGAAGGTTACCGAATTCTTCTTAGGCTTTGGAAAACGCTTATGGTCCTATCGCAGGGGAGAGACTGAGTTTGGAATCAAGGCGATTCCAGCCGGTGGTTATTGCAAAATCTCTGGAATGACTCCTGATGATCAGATGGAGCCAGGTGAAGAGTCTCGCGCCTTCTACATTGCGCGATCTTCAAAGAAGCTTATTGTTCTTGGTGCTGGATCTTTCCTCCACTTTGTTCTGGGAATTCTTCTGCTCTTTGTACTTCTCGCCGGTGTTGGAGTGAACTCACTGACCTCGGTTGTTAAGGAAGTTGTCCCTGAATCTGCCGCCGTCGTCGCTGGATTCCAGCAAGGTGATGAGATCAGATCAATCAATGGCGAAGAGATTAAAGATTGGGCACGTGGAGTTGATCTGATCCGCTCAGCAAATGGCGCAGCGCTGGGCTTTACAGTCGAACGCGATGGCCAGATAGTCGAACTTCAGGCAACTCCACGGCTGACAGATGTCGGGGGAGAGAAGCGTTATGTCCTCGGAGTAGTCAATGAAATCGGTACAAAGCGCTTAGGAATTCTCACCGCAGGTAAAGATTCGATAGTGATCACAGCAGATATGGCGGTGCAATCTGTTAAGTCGCTAGCGTTATTGCCTACAAAGATTCCGCAACTCTGGGGACAGACATTTGGCGGTGAAACCCGCGATGCAAATGGATTGGTCGGGGTTGTCGGCGTCGCGCGAGTATCAGGTGAGACGATCGCAAGTGGTGATCAAAACTGGAGTCAGCGAATCGGTACCTTCTTACTGATTATCGCCAGCCTCAATATCTTCGTTGGAATCTTTAATCTCTTGCCGATTCTGCCACTCGATGGTGGACATATGGCAGTTGCAATTGCAGATGAGATCCGCGCCTTCTTTGCTCGCCTACGAGGACGCCCTCGTCCGGCACCGATAAATGTGCAGGTGCTCACACCGATTACTGCAGTTGTGGTTGTAGTTCTTATCGCGCTCACCCTTCTCTTACTTGTGGCCGACATAATCAATCCCATCTCGCTCAATGGCTAAAGTTGGGGCAGAATAGCGCCATGGTTGATCTCGGAATTCCTTCAGCGCCACTTAAGACTCTGGCACCACGTCGTAAGACAAAGCAGTTAATGGTTGGCAAAGTTGGCGTAGGTAGCGACTTTCCAGTGAGCGTGCAATCAATGTGCACAACTCTGACATCAGATGTCAATGCAACCTTGCAGCAGATTGCAGAGCTCACAGCCTCTGGTTGTCAGATCGTTCGCGTGGCAGTTCCAAGCCAAGATGATGCAGACGCTCTTGCCCAGATCGCAAAGAAATCACAGATCCCCGTTATTGCAGATATCCACTTCCAACCAAAATATATCTTTGCCGCAATCGATGCGGGGTGTGCAGCAGTTCGCGTAAACCCAGGCAACATTAAGCAATTTGATGACAAGGTGAAGGAAGTTGCAAAGGCAGCAGGAGATGCTGGTATTCCAATTCGTATTGGCGTCAACGCCGGTTCACTCGATCCACGACTTCTAGAGAAGTATGGAAAGGCAACCCCTGAGGCGCTTGTGGAGTCTGCTCTCTGGGAAGCATCACTCTTTGAAGAGCATGGATTTTCAAATATTAAGATCTCGGTCAAGCACCACGACCCAGTAACAATGGTGAGCGCATATCGCCTCCTTGCAGCTCAATGCGATTACCCATTGCACCTTGGAGTTACAGAGGCAGGTCCGGCATTCCAGGCGACGATTAAATCTGCAACTGCATTTGGAATCTTGCTGGCAGAAGGTATCGGCGACACGATCCGCGTCTCAATGTCAGCTCCTCCTGCAGAAGAGGTCAAGGTCGGTATCTCGATCCTTGAATCACTTAATTTGCGTCAACGTAAACTCGAGATTGTCTCTTGTCCTTCATGCGGTCGCGCACAGGTTGATGTCTACACCTTGGCTGAGAAAGTTCAGGCAGGGTTAGAGGGAATGACTGTTCCACTTCGCGTGGCGGTTATGGGTTGTGTTGTTAACGGCCCGGGTGAGGCTCGCGAGGCAGACCTTGGCGTTGCATCTGGAAACGGTAAGGGTCAGATCTTTGTTAAGGGTGTTGTCATCAAGACAGTACCTGAGGCGCAGATCGTTGAGACTCTTATTGAAGAAGCGATGCGCCTTGCAGAAGAGATGGAAGCTGCAGGAGTAGCAAGCGGTGCGCCAGAAGTTCTCACACGCTAAAAGAGTAAGAACTCTCGCTCTCTCAGGTAGGCTCGCCCCATGTTGCGAATGTCTACCCTCTTCTTACGCACCTTGCGTGATGATCCAGCCGATGCAGAAGTTGCTAGCCATCGCCTCCTCGTTCGCGCCGGATATATTCGCCGAATCGGTGCAGGAATCTACTCGTGGCTCCCACTTGGTGTAATCACACTGCGCAATATTGAACGAATCATCCGCGAAGAGATGGATGCGGCCGGCTTCCAGGAAGTTCACTTCCCATCGCTACTTCCACGTGAACCATACGAGGCGACCAATCGCTGGGAAGAGTACGGCCCATCACTCTTTAGATTGCAAGATCGTAAGGGCGGAGATTATCTCCTTGGCCCAACACACGAAGAGATGTTCACCTTGATGGTCAAGGGCGAGTACTCATCGTATAAAGATCTACCGCTATCGATCTATCAGATTCAGACCAAGTTCCGCGATGAAGCACGTCCACGTAGTGGAATCATTCGCGGCCGTGAATTTGTGATGAAGGATTCATATTCATTTGATATCGATGATGCCGGTCTTGATATTTCATATAACAAGCATCGCGATGCCTATGTAAAGACCTTCGATCGCCTTGGCCTTAAGTACAACATCGTCAAG
>WLGP01000111.1 GCA_009703165.1 Actinomycetota bacterium
CAATTTATCGATCCCTTTGACGGTCTTGTCGATCTTGCAAAGAAAGTTCTACGCACACCCGGCAAACCTGAAGATTCATTTAGCGATGATCCTCTGCGGATGTTGCGCGCTGCTCGTTTTGCAAGTCAACTTAACTTTGAGATCGCACCTGAAGTTCTGCAGGCGATGAAAGATATGGTTGCGCGTTTAGAGATTATCTCGGCAGAGCGCATCCGCGATGAGATTACAAAGTTATTGATGTCGCCGAAACCACGCACCGGAATCACAATCTTGGTTGAGACAGGGCTAGCCGATATTGCTCTGCCTGAGATTCCAAAGTTGCGCCTTGAAGTCGATGAACATCATCACCATAAAGATGTATATGAACACTCAATTACAGTGTTGGAACAAGCCATTGAACTTGAGCATCGCCTCGGCGGACCCAATCTTGTCATTCGCCTTGCCGCTTTATTACATGACATTGGAAAGCCAAAGACGCGCGCGCTTTTAGAAGGCGGCGGAGTCTCCTTCCATCACCACGAAGTTGTCGGCGCCCGCCTTGCAAAGTCGCGAATGAAGGCGCTCCGCTTTAGCGGTGAGGTCATTGAAGAAGTTGAAACACTGATTGCTCTCCACCTACGTTTTCATGGCTATGGCGATGGTGAATGGACCGACTCTGCCGTGCGCCGCTATGTGCGAGATGCCGGGCCTTTACTGACTCATTTACATGTACTTACTCGCGCTGATTGCACGACACGTAATGCGCGAAAGGCTGCTCGCCTTGCGGCAACCTATGACAGCCTGGAAGATCGCATTGCAATCTTGATGGAGCAAGAAGAGCTATCAAAGATTCGCCCTGACCTTGATGGCGCAGAGGTAATGAAACTTCTTGGAATAAAACCTGGGGCCGATGTCGGTCGAGCCTTAGATTTCTTGCTTGAACTGCGCATGGATCAAGGCCCGCTTGGAAAAGAGAAGGCGACCGAGTTGTTGCTTGATTGGTGGGCTAAGAAGAACGGATAAAGAATTTTGCAGGTCGCAAGATAATGAGCGATGTTGCAAGATATCCAATTCCAACAACCGTTGGCAGAGTCCAGGTATCTCCATTGGTTGGAAGCAGTACTGCTGCAAGGAGTGCGCCAAATACGATGGCGAAATTTACAACGACGTCATAGACGGCAAAGACGCGACCTCTAAAGATGTCATCGATCTTTGATTGAACGAGTGCATCATTTGTCACCTTCACGCTCTGTCCGCAGAGAGCGGTAAAGAATGCAGTCAGTGCCAGCGTTAACGATGTGCGTGTAATGGCCAGTGCAATAACGCTAAGCGCTGATGCTCCCATCGCAAGTTGCATCCAACGGTGGCGTCCAACCTTGCTCACACCGAAGGGAGCGATAATTGCTCCGAAGACAAATCCAACCGCGGCGGTGACAATCATAAATGTCACACCGGCAAGACCTGCTTCAGTATCGAGTGGATCATTAAATTTATTTCGCTCAAGAACTAAAGTCATCAAGGTCAGCGCTGTAAGGCCACCGCGTTGAATTGCAATAGCTGCAATGCCGCGGGCTGCATCGACATGATCTTCGAGGAAGCGAATACCTTCGCGCATCTCTTTCAGACCTTGGGTAAATGAACCCTTCACTATTTCGTGTGGCAGCGGCCCAATTTCATCGCGCCGCAATAAAGAGGCAAAGAGCGCGGCAGTTAAATAGCCGCACACTGCAAGAGAGATAATCACCGCATCTGCATAGTCGGCGGATGTCATTGAATCTAAAATCTTGCGAACACCTAATCCGATTCCACCACCGAGAACAACCCAGACAGAACCACCGGTGACAACAAAGGCATTTGCGGTAATGAGTTTCTCGCGAGAAATTACAAGAGGTAACCCTGCAGAAAGTCCGGCGAGAATAAGACGATTGACTCCAAATGCAATGAGAACAAATACCGTTAACTCAATACCGGTTCGCCCTTGAAAGATAAGCAGCGCGATGATGGTCAGAGTTGTTGCGCGAGTGAGGTTTGCAAATAAGAGCGCGCGTTGGCGAGAGAAACGATCAAGGACTGTTCCGACAAAAGGTCCAACGATTGAATATGGAACGAGAACGAGAGCAAAGGCCAGAGCAGCGCTCATTGCATCTGCCTGTCGTTCTGGAGAGAAGAGGACAAAAGAGGCGAGAGCGCTCTGGAAAATTCCATCGGTGAGCTGTCCGGTCCAACGAATACGAAGAAGCCGTATCAGTTTGCGGTCGAAGAGAATCTCTTTAACACTCACTGGGCAAGCGTAGTAACTCAGAAGCGATTATTCTTGCCACGTGGCTACAACACTGACCTTGCGTTCATTACGCGCCTATATCGACTACACCCTCGATAAGCGTGCAACGCTCACCGGTCTCTTCCGCGGAGTAGTCGATGCATGTGATGCCGATCCATATTTAATGAGGGCAGCGAAATATCACGGTGAGAAAGTCGATAGAAAGTGTCCTGTATGCAAAAAGTCTGAATTAGTCGAGCTGCGCTACACATTTGGCGATCAACTCGGTCAATTCTCAGGACGAATCAAATCCCCACAAGAGTTGGCAGCGATGGAGAGCGAATTCGGTGAATTCTCCGTCTATGTTGTCGAAGTCTGTAGAGATTGTTCGTGGAATCACCTCTGTTCCACCTTTATATTAGGAGATGGAATCACCCGTAAAGCGCCACGAAAAGTGCGAACGCTCGAGGACGAGTAGAAGACAGGTAACCTTTAAGAATGGACAGACGGGTTTGTAATGGATAGGGCAACGATCAAGCGTCGACTCTTTCGTAGCTCCATCTTCCTTGGCGGCTTTGGCTTTATCGCAGGATCAACCCTCTTCGCCTTTGCCTGGTTTACCGTCTCGATTCCAGATCCGAACGCCTATGTAAATAGCCAGGCGACCATTATTCAATATGCAAATGGTGATGAGATCGGACGCATCGGAACACAGAACCGCCAGATCTTGCCGATTGCACAGATTCCAATCAATATGCGTAACGCAGTCTTGGCTGCAGAAGATCGTAATTTCTACTCCAACCAAGCATTTAGCGTTACCGGTATTGCTCGCGCGCTCCTTAACAATCTAAAGTCAGGCGATCTCAATAGCCAGGGTGGATCAACAATCACTCAGCAATATGCCAAGACAGCATTTTTGACTTCAAGTCGAACGATCGAACGTAAGATCAAAGAGCTCGTTATCGCGATGAAACTTGAGAACGCTCTCTCTAAAGATCAGATCTTTGAAAATTACCTCAACACTATTTACTTTGGCCGTGGTTCATACGGCGTGCAGACAGCCTCACAACAGTATTTCAATCGCAACGTTGATCAGTTAAACCTTTCACAGACTGCAGTGATCGCAAGTATCTTGCGCTCGCCCGGCTATTACGATCCATCGCTCTCTGAAGAAAATGGCGTCCGTCTAGAAAAGCGCTTTAACTATGTCATCGCCGGAATGCTTGATCAGGGATGGATTACTCAAGAGCAGGCCGACAATGCAAAGTTTCCAACTGTTGCACCACGCGTGACATCAGGATCGCTCAGCGGCCCTAAGGGACATGTCATCTCACAAGTTCAGAGAGATTTAGGCCGCCTTGGATTTACCGAAGAGCAGTTACTTGAAGGCGGATTGATTATTCGCACGACTCTTGTGCAGAAGGCGCAGCAATCTGCAGTTGATGCAGTCACCAAGCTCTATCCAAAGAAGGCTCCAGATAATCTCCGTATTGGCCTTGTAGCAATCCGCCCCGGAACCGGTGAAATTGTTGCTCTTTATGGCGGCCGTGATTACCTCGAGCGCCAACTCAACGACGCAACGCAATCAATTGCGCTTGCCGGATCTACCTTTAAACCCTTTGCACTTATCGCAGCCCTTGAAGCAGGTATTCCTCTGACATCAATGTGGAATGGTGATTCGCCACAGACCTTTGATGATCTTGGAAAACCATATGTAGTCAGCAATTACGGCAATGAAGGTTGGGGACAGATTGATCTCCTTGCTGCCACACAACATTCAATCAATACAGTTTTTGTCCCACTTGGTATGAAAGCTGGCATGGATAAAGTTGTCGATGCTGCGCGCAGAGCAGGAATTCCTGAAAACGTTGCGATGATCCCAACCCCATCTGTTGTATTGGGTGTGGCATCTCCTC
>WLGP01000112.1 GCA_009703165.1 Actinomycetota bacterium
CCGATGTTAACAACTAGCCAGAGAATCCATGTCTCATACTTTTCATAGACCATCAAGAGTTGGGCAGAGATCGATCCAAAGAGAAGAATTGCATCGGCATAAGTTGAGGCAGCGCCAATGCGATCGAGGATAGGCGCTAACGCCAATGTGGCGAGGACGATGGCAACGAGGATATAGATGCGATGGAGATTCTTTAGCGCTCCTGGAATTGCACCTTTCTTTCCCCAGCCAAACCATCCTGCAATTGCTGCGGCGAAGAAGAAAAGTTGAAGTGCTGCACTTGCATAGAGCTCCCATTGGATAAAGAGAATTCCATAGAGCACGCTACTCAGCGCCCACCATGGCCAGGTGATTCTCTTTCCGGTAACGCCAAGTGATACTCCAATAAAGGAGATAAGGGCTGCAATGATTTCTAGGGTAGACATAACCAATTCCTTTCCGCATCCGCATTACCGGACGGGTCTAGCGGTCGATCTCGCTTTGAGATCCTCTCAGCAGCGCTACAAGTAGCGCATGTGCTCCCGCGTTTTTATCTTAGCGCACGTCGGGCAGAAATTGCTTGTAGATATGCCTTTCCTGCAACACGTACTCTGCGAGCAGTTGAAGTCTTTGCTCGCTTATTGAAGATGTCATATCCAATTGCTTCTACCTCATCGACGATTCCACAGTAGAGCTCACTGGCAGCACGGATACATGGTCGACTTGTCGGATCGAGTAACTCAATTCCAGCATCTGCCTCTTTCTGCAGTTGGCGGACTCGTGCGATCTGAAACTTCAGGGCGGAGGTGATTTCTGGCGTGAGGACTCGCTTATAGAGCATCTCTTCTGTCACACCGTGGGCTGCCAACTCATCCAGTGGTAGATAGATACGACCGCGATCGAGATCTTCTCCCACATCTCTAATGAAGTTAGCTAACTGGAAGGCCACTCCGAGCTTCTTGGCGCTTTCATATGCACCATCAGAGAGTGTTCCCAGGATAGGTAGCATCTGCAAACCAATGACAGCTGCAGATCCATATACGTATTCGTACAAGTCATCAAAGGTTGCATATGTGGATACGGTCAGATCCATCTCCATAGAGTGGAGGAAATCGACGAAGTGTTGGTGGGGGATAGCAAAGCGCGAGACGGTATCAACGAGTGCGGCACCGACTGCATCATTACTTTTTCCAGTTGCAAGATCTGCAAGTACTCCAGAGCTCCAGGTACGCAAGACATCAGCTTTTTCTTGTGGAGTCAGAGTTGATGCAAGGTCATCAACAATCTCATCGGCATATCGAGCAAAGCCATAAAGTGCGTGAACAAATGGACGCTTGGCAGGTGGCAGTAGAAGAGTTGCTAAGTAATAAGTTTTACCGTGGAGTGAATTGAGACGTTTGCACTCGGCATATGATGCGCGCAGGACGGGATCTGTGATCCCTGCTGCATCTAACTCGCTCATTACTTAACGGGTCCAACAATTCGCTCAGCAGCAAGTCGTCCTGAGATAAGAACCATCGGTACGCCAACGCCAGGTTGAGTTCCAGAGCCGGCAAAGACGATATTTTCAAAACCTGCTGCGATATTGCGAGGTCTAAATGGACCCGTCTGGAAGAAGGTGTGGGCACTAGCAAAAGGTGCACCGCGCTCCATTCCCTGTGCCTGCCAATCAAGAGGAGTTGTCATTACTTCGGTTTCGATTCCAGCTTCGAAATCTATATAACCGCGTTCTTCAAGTGTCTTAATCATCTGATCGCGATATGGGCCAGCCTGCTTCTTCCAGTCGATATCTGCATCCAAGTTAGGGGTTGGATAGAGGATGTAATACGACTCTTTACCGGCAGGTGCCAACGATGGATCATCTTTACTTGGAACGGTGACTAAGACAGATGGATCTGTCATGAGGACCTTCTTATTGATCAGCTCGTCAAAGACGCCATCCCAAGATTCTCCGAAGTGAATATTGTGATGTGCTGCATGGTCATACTTCTTTGAAGATCCTACAAGCAAAGTTGCACACGATGGTGAGTACTTAAGGCGCTTGATGTTAAGCGGAGTTTTACCCAAGAGATCACGCCATACAACGGGCAGATCAGGGTTCATCACAATCGCATCGCACTCATAACGCTCACCTGTTGCAGTAGTTACAGCACGAGCACGAGAGTTAACAACT
The DNA here is from genome assembly GCA_009703165.1 of Actinomycetota bacterium. Classification (GTDB taxonomy): domain Bacteria; phylum Actinomycetota; class Actinomycetes; order Nanopelagicales; family Nanopelagicaceae; genus Planktophila. The sequence continues at coordinate 2,153 of WLGP01000112.1, forward strand.
TCAACGCCAGTGACCTCGGTGTTGTACTTAAAGACAACGCCATGCTTTTCGGCAGCTGCGGCAAGTGCGCGTGGAACTGCATGCATTCCACCCTTAGGGAAGAAGACGCCATTGACTGAGTCCATGTAGGCAATTACTGCATAGATTGCTAGCGCTTGCTGTGGACTAACCCCGGCATACATTGCCTGGAATGAGTAGACCTTCTGCAAGCGTGGATCTTTCAGGAATTGGTTGACCTTTGGTGCAAGGCGTCTAAATCCGCCGAGGGCCACCAAGCGAGCAAGGTTTGGAGTCAGCAAGTTAAATGGAGAATCGATATTGCGATCGATGAAATCATTCATCTCGTACTTATATAACTTGGTAACAAAATCTACATATCTGCGATATCCAAGAGCTTCTTCGGCGCTGACTGTCCTTGCAATTTCGGCCTCCATCTCTTCGGTATTGGCGTGCACATCGATGATGCTGCCGTCATGATAGAAAGCGCGATAGAGAGGTTTGACAGGTGTGAGTTCTAGCCAATCCTTCATATCTTCACCGACACATGAGAATGCATCTTGAATCAGTGATGGCATCGTCAAAACGGTAGGTCCAGTATCAAATGCGTAACCATCTTTATTGAGTAGACCGTTACGTCCACCAGGAACACTTGCACGTTCAAGGACAGTTACCTTGCGTCCGGCCCCTGCAAGGCGAAGGGCAGCGCTCAGTCCGGCAAGACCTGCGCCTACAACAACGACGTGATCTGTTGGACCTTTGATACGTGCGACCATGGGAGCTCCTAGCTCTTGCGCGCCGTTGCACTTGCTGCAAGGGCGGCCAATAGTTCGTGTGCCTCTGGTGCGATTTCTCGGGATCGAGAAGCGCTCAGTGCATCGAATGTGAGTTTTTCAATAAGACCTTCAACGCTTTCAACAGCGCCGCTTTCGAGAATGATCCCTCTCAATTTTTCAATTGTCGGAAGAGAGAGATCAGCCTTGCCAAGATTATCTGTGAGTTCGCTGCGACCAGCATCGCTCGTGCGCTCCATCGCCATCGCCATCAAGACGGTGCGCTTTCCTTCGCGCAGATCATCACCGGCAGGTTTTCCAGTAACGGCAGGATCTCCAAAGATTCCCAAGAGATCATCGCGTAATTGAAATGCTTCACCCAGAGGTAGACCATATTCAGAGAGTCTCCACATAAGAGGCTGTCGCACGGATGCATCACGCTCTGCAATTGCTGCTCCGAGATGAAGAGGACGTTCAATGCTGTACTTTCCTGATTTAAAGCGGGCGATGCGCAGTGATCGCTCAACGTTATAACTCTTCTCACCGGCTTCACGAACATCGAGATATTGACCTGCCATCAGTTCGATGCGCATCTCGTCATGAACGCTGAGAGCATCCAGCAGCTGATGCGAAGAGATTCCAGATGTGTGGAGCATATGATCTGATTGAACAAGGGCGAGATCACCGAGCAAGATGGCAGCAGCTGCGCCAAATTGTTCAGATAAGCCAGCAAGTGCCTGCTCCTGGTGAAGATTTTCAAAGCGACGATGCATCGCAGGCTTGCCACGACGAGTATCTGAAGCATCCATCAAATCATCATGAATGAGCGCACATGCTTGCAAGAATTCAAGACTTGCAAAGGCTTTGATTTCATTCGGACCAACGGTCTTACCCGCAGCGACATGTCCTGCATAGGCAAAGAGTGGACGTAGGCGCTTGCCGCCATCGAGGATGAATTCTTCAAGGCCATCACATACTGGGGCCAGTTGTGAACCGATAGTCGTCAGATGAGATCGGGCCTCTGCCAAGTAGGCCGCTAACGCTGCCTGAACTTGTTCACGAACGAATACGAGTTCATCCATTACCTGGCTATTCACGAGGGCAACGGTACCCTGACCGCGTGGAGATGCGACTTGAAAAGCGGATGTACTCATTTGAGTTCTTTCCGCCTAAAGATCTCGCAGGGGAAGAGCGCCTCTGGCAGGCCCTTTCATC
>WLGP01000113.1 GCA_009703165.1 Actinomycetota bacterium
TAGAAACTTCGATCCTGGCTTGAATTGGCGCTGATCCAAATCCGTATAAGCAACGTGCGACATCTGAGCGCAGGTTCAATTGGTAGTAACCCTTAAAGAGATCGCCTTTGGAATCAAGGTGGGAAGCACCCACTGTGTAGTTAAGTGACTGTTCTTCTTTATCGAACTTTGGCGGGCCATCGCTATAGACAACGGCGTTAGTTCCGATGACCCCAGTAAATCCTTTTCCGCTTACGCAGTTTTGTGATTCTAAAGGAAGTTCGCCGCTAATACTCCGGGCTACCCAGAAGGTGCGCATAGCCGCAGCCTTGTCATTGAGGAGGGGTAGCCAAAGGTTCATCTCATTAATTGCAAAATTGCCAGCAACTTCAGACTTGGTAAGCAAGGTTCGTGAGTTTATATCTGCCGTCGTAAAGTCATCAAAACTGCGCCCTGTTCCACCGGAGCCAATTGGATAAAGCTCCTTAACTTGTGGTGGCAATTCACTCCATTTAATCCAACCATAGACGGATGGAATGCTTAGAGGCTTTGCTGAAATTTCAACTACTTGGGAGTTATCAGCTGCAGTTGTCATCGCAACGCTCGCATCCTTCATTCGACCATGCAGCCACCCTTGAACTGGCTGAGCCAGACGAACCTTTAATACATATGTCTTTTCAAGATCAAACGGAAGTCGATAACCACACTTACCATTTTCAGCGATTTGGCAGCCTCGCTCAATGAAATTTGTATTCCATCCCTGACTGTAACCTTCTCCGCGCTTAGTTACTTCAGCTTTGCCACCTCTGTACTCAGGGCCAGAGAGTTCCTTAATTGGTTGAATTGCTGAAAAGAATGCTTCATATTTACTTTGTTTAGCGGCGGCTCGTCGATCAAGGTAACCATTGACTCCAACAACTAGTGCGAAGGTTTCAGTGACCCCATCGCTACCGCTGAGCGTCCAAGACGAAGCCCCATAGCCAGATGGAATCAGTTTTGATTTATCGCCTGCATAAATCGGGCCATCTGCCCAATTTCGTTGGAAGGTTGCAAACTTAATCACTCCATCGTCACTCTTTACTCCGAAAGATTCGATGCAGTCTGTGTCGGTGCCACTCGCACACTGGGTGAAGACTGAGTTGAAGATATAGCCGTTAATCTCAGGGCGCAGACAATCTGAACTTTCCAAAGATTCACAGACATACATACTCTTTGGCAAAAGCCCTCTAGCCGCGAATTCCATGCCGTATAGGCCGCTTGGTTTTGAATACTCAATTGAATTATCTGAGTTGTAACCCATCCAACCTGCTTCTTGCTTGACGGTTGGATAGAAGTTCTCTTCTGGAACATCGGCAGCTACTGCAATAACAGGGAGCGCGAGGACAACGGCGCTCAGAAGAGATAGAGCTCTTACTCTTTTCATCTTTGTGAAGTACTCCCCGGAGTAAAGATCTATGGTTTTAAGAAAATGAAACTAATTGGGATTCGCCCTGGCCACACCGTGAAGTGTGGCCAGGGCGTCTCACCCGTATCTCTGAAGGAAGAAGTTGTTACTTCTTCTTGTAACCCTTTGGACAGGTTGGCTTTACAGCAGTGATCTTCTTAACTGACTTGCCCTTGACGCATGTGATTGAAGTCTTGTTCAACATGGTCTTTGATGGCTTGTAGCCAGCCTTGATACCGATCTTGAGCTTTGGACGTGAGTACTCAAAGCCAGATACATCGATGATGATTCTGCCGTTCTTCACTGAAACGTTCTTCAACGCTGCAGCCGTTCCACCTGCTTCTGTGGTCAATGTGATCTGAAGTGCTGTTGCGGCATCGTTTGGATTCTCCAAGCCCCAGAGCAACTTCGCATCATTTACAGGAATGATCGCCTTGTAGAAGCCCTTGTTCACTGTTACTCCATCTGGAGCAAAGTGAGGAGCTGCTGCAGACCATGTGAATTCCTTGGTCTCGTTATTCCAGACTGGAGTTGAAAGTCCGCAGACACCGTTAGATCCGATGTACATATCGCCAGAAGTACCTTCAACACCGAATCCGGTGCGGTCGTCATTCTGTGCGTAGGCAATCATCTGGAACTGGCGAACGTTGGCCTTTGAGATGCCAGTCTCGCCTGAGCAATCTGCAGCCTTAGCAGCTAGAGGAACTGTTACAGCTGATCCTGTGATTGAGATCGAGTTGTACTCACCTGTTGACTGCTGGTCAACGATGATGTCAGTTCCGATACCAATTGTTACACCGGTCTTCATATTTCCGATGCGAACCTTCACTGTGATGACTAGATCTGGATCAAGTCCAACTGCGTAGTTCTTATTTCCAACAAGACCAGCAAGGCTGACCTTCTTATCCTTATCGGTAAGTGTTGGAAGCACATCTGTGAAGAGGATGCTTGTTACGAACTCGTTTGCTGCACGTGCTTCAACTGCAACGCCGTCATATCCGAGAGCGCCGAGGTTGAGTTCATGCCAACGTGGGTGTGTCCAGCGACCAGTGAGTGCGCGGCCAGCTTCTGCTGGTGTGCTCACTGCAATACCTGGATCTGGTGCACCAGGTGCTGTCTGAGCCAAAGTTGTTGCCTCAGCAGTTGCTGTCTCGGTTGTTGGTGTTGTGGTTGTTGATGGCGCGTCAGGCTGTGGAGCTGCTGCAACTGTTCCGGCAACTGCCCATCCGTTGACGAGAGCATTCTGTGAAACCCAGATAGGAATGATCAATCCTTCGGTAGCTGCAAACTTCTTTGTAGCTGCGTCATATGTTGTTCCGAAGACTGGACGCAACTGTTGTGCGGCCAACTCTGCAAGATCAATAAATGTGCTGCCTGTGAATTCAGTGATGTTACGTGCTGCATCTGCAGCTGTTGGCATCAACCAGTAGAACTTGACTTCGTTATTCTGGATGATTCCGACGGCGCCCTTAAAGCACTCACCGAAAGTCTTCTTAACGGTTGTCTTTGTAGCTGGGTCCCAACACATCTGTGGGTAGCTATAAGAATCTAGTGGCTTGTTGATATCCCAGAGCTTGGTCGCTGGATCGAACTTAGCGCCCTGCTCAGGGAAGTTTGCTGTTCCAAGAAGTGAAGAAAGGTCACGCAACTCTGCTGTTCCTGATGCGAATACATCGCGCTGGTACTGTGAAGTCCACCAGTTGTTATCGATGACTTTTCCACCCTTGATTCGTGCCATTGGCGCGAAGAAATCTGTTGGTGGTGCTTCTTGTGGGACAGCTTGTCCTGAAGGTACATAGACCAAAGGAATCTTCTGTCCTGATGCTGTTGTGAGCGAGACGCTCTCAACGCAGTAAATACCATTCTGTACAACACATGCTGCCATGTTTGTCTTTGGTAGACGGATCGTCTCTGCATTTGCAGGTGTGACTGCAACAGACAGAAGACCGGCTACAAGTGCTAGGGCGCTAACCCCGGCGGTGAGTATTCTTTTCACTTTTCCCCCATTGAGACGGTTGCCAGCAGAGCACTGGCGGTTAATTAACCAACCGCTATTCTCGGGTGTTTTTATGCAGAGCGGGAGGGGCTATCGGCTAGACCTTGCGCTAAAACGGTCATCTCTGGTCAAAAACTATTGTTTAGCGAGAGTTAGAGAGGTACCAGTTCCACTGCCAGTCACCGTCTACCTCAGGCAGGAGCGAATCCTGGAACTCTTCGAAGGTGTAGACCAGCTCAGCATACCCGCCAGGCAACACTGTTGTTGGACGAGTATCGCTCACAAGCGGTGAATGGTCTGAAAAGATGGCAAGCGATGGCGATGTCGAGATCAGATCTGCCGTTCTATTTTCAAAAGAGATCTGCCAAGTAATTGGACACTGGAATTTGCCGCAACGTTCCCAAGAAATCTTTAGGCCGACTGCCGTCAATCCACCTAGCGTGTCACCGAGACCACCGGCACCGCTGATTGCACCTAGGTCACCAACAGATGGCTCCCATGCAACTGGATAATCAGATTGCAATCCAAGAATCTCAGGACGAGTTCCAGCATTTGATCCTGGATCAATGCTTGTTCCTGAACTTTGCACCTCAGTATTTGGACGCACCAATTCGTAAATGCCAATACTTGCAAAGCCAATAACGACTACACCAAGGGCGGCAGTCAATGCGCGCATGATTCGCTGGCGACGGACGCGAGCAA
>WLGP01000114.1 GCA_009703165.1 Actinomycetota bacterium
AGAGTGAGCCACCAACCAATGATCAAACCAAAACCCATTCCAATTGCACTAGCTGCCACTGGAAGCGGCCACCATGAGTGTGGACTATAGAAACCAAGTTCCCCAGCACCATCTGCAATTTCAGCGGCGAGGTTATCTGAAGGCATTGTTGTCCCGATGCGTCGCTGAGTAAACCAGACGTAGAAACCGACCATGCCGGAAAGGCACGCTGCCAGGAGCATGCCGGTGATTCCGACCTCTTCCCCACCGACATACCAATAGATAACTGTCATCAATACATAGAAGACGGCTAGCCCGGAGAAAAGTTGCCAATTAACCTTCATGGTTAATGCCCTTCTGTCTTGATATGTGGGTGGTGGAGATCAAATGCGGGACGCTCTGAACGAATGCGTGGCATTGAAAGGAAGTTGTGGCGAGGTGGTGGACATGATGTGGCCCACTCAAGGGATGCTCCATAACCCCAAGGATCATCAACTTCAACCTTAGGGCTCTTGCGAGTAATCCATACGTTGATTGCAAATGGAATCATTGAAAGTGCGAGCAGGAATGAACCGACTGTTGAGATCATATTCATTCCTGTAAATCCATCTGTTGCCAGGTAATCGGCATAGCGACGAGGGAAGCCCTTAATGCCGAGCCAGTGCTGGATCAAGAATGTGATGTGGAAACCGAAGAAGAGAGTCCAGAAGTGAATCTTTCCAAGGCGCTCATTGAGCATTCTTCCTGTGAACTTTGGCCACCAGAAATAGAAGCCGGCGAACATCGCAAATACCACGGTTCCAAAGAGCACGTAGTGGAAGTGTGCGACTACGAAGTAAGAAGCAGAGACTGCGAAATCAAGTGGCGGTGAAGCCAAGATAATTCCAGTAAGACCGCCGAAGAGGAAGGTGACAAGGAAGCCCATAACCCAAAGCATTGGAGTTTCGAAGGTGACATGGCCGCGCCACATCGTGCCGATCCAGTTAAAGAACTTCACACCGGTAGGAACACCGATAAGGAATGTCATAAAGGAGAAGAACGGCAAGAGAACTTGTCCACTTGCAAACATATGGTGTGCCCATACGGCGACAGAGAGTGCTGAGATTGCAATTGTTGCTGCGATCAAGCCCTTATAACCAAAGATTGGCTTGCGGCTAAATACCGGCAAGATCTCTGTTGCAATTCCAAAGAATGGAAGCGCCAAGATATACACCTCAGGGTGTCCGAAGAACCAGAAGAGATGCTGCCAGAGCATTGCTCCACCATTGGCCGGGTCGAAGATATGCGATCCATAAATTCGATCAGACTCAAGAGCCAGTAGCGCTGCAGCTAGTGGAGGGAATGCAAGCAGAACCAAAATTGAGGTCAGGAGTACGTTCCAAGAGAAGATCGACATACGGAACATGGTCATGCCAGGAGCGCGCATTGTGAAGATTGTCGTAATGAAGTTAACGCCACCAAGAATTGTTCCAAGTCCACCAATTGCAAGACCTACTACCCAGAGATCTCCACCAATTCCAGGTGAATATGTTGAGTTAGCAAGTGGGGCATACGCCGTCCATCCAAATGATGCTGCGCCACCAGGAGCTAAGAATCCTGAGAAGGTCATGATTGAACCGAAGAGGTAGAGCCAATACGAAAGCATATTCAAGCGAGGGAATGCAACATCTGCTGCACCTATTTGCAACGGCATGATGACGTTAGCAAAACCAACGAAGAGCGGTGTTGCAAACATCAGCAACATGATCGTTCCGTGCATTGTAAATACTTGGTTGTACTGCTCATTTGAGATGAACTGCATACCAGGACGTGTCAGCTCAAAACGAAGGATTAGCGCAAGGATTCCGCCGATAAGGAACCAGACGAATGAAGTAATCAGGTAGAGATAGCCGATGGTCTTATGATCTGTTGAGGTAATCCATTTGACGAAAAGTCGTCCCTTTGACGAAGGCGCTACACCTGGAGTTGGGGCAATCGTTGGTCGCTCTGCGTAAGTGGTCATGCCGCACTCGCCTTCAAGGTATCTAGGTACTTCTGGTAATCAGCTTTTGATACGACTTTAAGAGTAAAGATCATCTGTGCGTGATTTCGACCGCACAAGATGTTGCATCGGCCTGGATATTCACCAATTTTATTGGCGGTAAATTCGAGTTTATTTGTGACGCCTGGAAGATTCTGCATCTGAATCATAAATGCCGGAATCCAGAATCCATGAACCACATCACTTGCCGTGATTGTGTAGCGAACGCGCTCTCCAACAGGGACAACCAGAGTTGGTGGCTTAGAAGGTGTTCCTGTAACAACGGCCTTCTCCCCTGCCTCTGGATAGCCAAACTGCCATGACCACTGGATTGCATTGACAGTAATTTCATGGGCAACCGTTGGAGATTTAGCAACAATCTCTTCCTGCTTTACCGCGGTGAAGTAGAAGAGAACTGCAATGATGATAAATGGGATAACCGTGTAGACGACTTCGACGGGGATGTTGTACTGGAACTGTTTTGGAAATTCGCCTTTAGATTCTTTAGCTCTATGGAAGACGGCGGGCCACAAGATCAAAATCAATGTGATGACGCCAACGACACCGGCTGCAATCCATGCGCCTTGCCACAATGACAGCGAGATGTCATTAACGCTAGAGACACCTTCGGGGAATCCAAGACCTGAAACTTCTGAACATCCAGTAAGGGCGAGTGTGATCGGTGCGATCAGGAGCCCCAGGCGCAGAGCGCGCGATTTTCTCGTTGGAAGCGACATAGGCTAAGGATAGTGGCGAGGAGAGAAGTTGTGAGCAGGTGCGAGTAGCCTTCCTCGGGTGGTTCGTGTCACAGGAAACTTCGCATCCGAGGCTCCCCTTGCAGGGATAGTCGCCTCGGCAATCTCTGCCGCCTTCGAGGCCGGTTGGGCCGATCCCAAGAAACTATCCCAGGCTGCAACTCGCGCCAAAATACTGCGCAGCCAAGCAATCGAATCAATTGCAGATCGTCTTGGAACGCGAGTCGATGAGATTGAAATCGTCGGTGAGGGCGAACTTGCTACCTACCTATGTATTGCAGGCTTCCTCCAACCCGATCGTCATCTGGCAGTCGGTGCAATCGATCGCGGGAAGATCCGCGCATTCACACGAACACATCACGATCACACCATTGTTCCTGTTGATTCCAGTGGCGCTCTACGTGCCGAAAATTTTCCTGCACAATCTCTGCTGACTTTGCAGATGGCAAATGGTGAGACAGGAGTTATCCAAGATGTAGAGAATCTTGCAGGGCGGGCAGAGCTGGTTATTCTCGATGCCACTGCCTCTGCTCCACGAATTTCTCTTCCTTCGAAGTGGGATGGTGCAATCTTCTCCAGCGAAAGTTGGGGTGGACCGACGGGGCTAGCATTTATGGCAATTCGAAATGCAGCGCAGTGGCGCTATCCCCTGCCGCACATCGCTCCGATTCGAACTCCTGGTGGTTATTCACTGCCACTCTTATTGGGTGCAGCGGTGGCGCTGGAGAATTTCAATGAGAATAAGGCGAAGATCGGCGAACTTAATCTCTATCTCCGTAAGGCTATTTCACAATCTATCCCAGATGCACAGGTAGTTGGCAGCAGCGAGAAATCACTTCCCCACAAGGTGACGGTGTTAATTCCAGGTGGCATTAGCGATATGTTTATCCGAGAACTGGAAGCGCAATCAATCACGATCGATGCAGGATCTGCCTGTTCGCCAGATGATTTAACCCCGAGCCATGTACTTGCTTCGATGGGGCTACCTACTGAAGGCTCTATTCGTTTGACGTTACGCGATGATCACACTGAGGCTGAGATTGATGAGCTCGTTAACGCTCTAGTGAAAGTGCGCAGCGACCTCTAGACGAGCAGCGTTTCCATATGCTCCCTCGAAACGATCGAGGAACTCTGTCGGTGTAAATGCATACTCTTGTGTTCCCATTGTCTCAATTACGTAAGTCGCCAACATGGAACCTAGTTGTGCACATCTCTCATGTGAAAGTCCCCATGCTAATCCGGCAACGAAACCGCTTCGGAAAGAGTCACCTACTCCGGTTGGATCAACCTTGGCTTTCTCTTGAGGGCAGGTAACTGTGATTGTCTCGACGCCGCGACCTTCAACGCGAGAACCAGCCGCTC
>WLGP01000115.1 GCA_009703165.1 Actinomycetota bacterium
AGAGAAGGGCGGCTGTATGTCCTGCCATGTTGGCATACCAGGTATGCGAATGAACAACATCAACGCCACCTAAATGGTGAGCAATCAACATATCGGTAGCTAGCGCCTGTAGCGCAGGGTTGGCAGATGCAAACTCTTGTGGAGTTTCATAGCCAAAAGCGCCATCGTTACGTGGACCACCAAAGCAATGAACATCGACATCTACTCCAGAGACGGTGCGCAGGGCGGCGGTGAGTTGAACGACATGAACACCGGCTCCACCATAGACGGCAGGAGGCCACTCTTTGGTGACGATTCCAATGCGCATCTGGCCTACCCAATCTCTTCTGTCTTCTTGATCGTGTGAATAGAAAAATCATCTATAGGTTAAATCTAGCCCTAAGGGTATCGTTTACCCATGGCGCGCTTTGAAACACCACTCGGAATCGTCCTTGCAGGCGGTGAAGGAAAGCGCCTCATGCCTCTGACAGCCGATCGCGCAAAGCCCGCTGTTCCATTCGGTGGTTCATATCGCTTGATTGACTTCGTTCTCTCAAACCTAGTAAATGCTGAGATGCGTCGTATCGCGGTACTGACTCAGTATAAATCGCACTCACTCGACCGCCACATCACAACAACATGGCGCATGTCGACACTTCTCTCAAATTACATTACGCCGGTTCCTGCTCAGCAACGTTTAGGTCCACGTTGGTATACAGGTTCTGCCGATGCAATCTTGCAGAACTTCAATCTCATTCACGATGAGAACCCAAAACACGTTTTAGTCTTCGGCGCAGATCACGTCTATCGGATGGATCCAAGCCAGATGTTTGATGCGCACCTCAGTACAGGTGCAGGCGTTACCGTGGCCGCTATCCGTATGCCGCGTTCTGAGGCCCATGATTTTGGCGTCATTGAATTAGCAGATGATGGAATCACCATTAAGGCCTTCCACGAGAAACCTTCTGATCCTCCTGCAATGCCAGGTCACCCTGAACTCTCACTTGTTTCAATGGGTAATTACATTTTTAAGCGCGATGTCATGGAAGAGGCGCTGATCCTAGATTCAGAGGATGTCGAAAGTCGCCATGACATTGGCGGAAATATCATTCCGATGCTTACACGCAATGGTGAAGCCAAGGTCTATGACTTTGCAGATAATGAAGTACCAGGTGCTACCGATCGCGATCGCGGATATTGGCGCGATGTAGGTTCTATCGATGCCTACTATGACGCACATATGGATCTCGTCTCGATCCATCCAATCTTTAATCTCTACAACCGTGAATGGCCGCTTCTGACCAATCCACCTTCACTTCCTCCTGCCAAATTTAGCGAATCAGGTATCGCCCAAGATTCAATCGTGGGTGCGGGTTCTATTATCTCTGGCGGACATGTCAATCGCACCGTGACTTCTTACGATGTTCACGTTGGTAAAGGCGCATTTGTCGATGGCTCTGTCTTGATGCCAGGAGTTCAAATCGGTGCAGGCGCTGTTATTCGCCATGCAATTCTCGATAAGAGCGTGATCGTAGAGCCAGGTGCTCAGATTGGCGTTGATCTTGAACGCGATCGAGCTCGCTTTACGATCTCAGATGGCGGAGTTGTTGTCGTTGGTAAAGGTATTCGAGTTACTAACTGATTACCAGTTAACCGTTGCATCACGCAACGTGCGGTACTTCTCTAGAACTTCTGGAGTGCTTGCAGATTCAATCTGAACTGCCTTTCCTAAATCCCAGATTGGCGCAGCATCTCCACCAAGAAGTGCCCATGCAGCCTGCTTTGCTGCACCATCTGCAACATATTCACCTGCTGGCGGAATAACAACAGGACGGCCAAAGAGGGCAGATGCAATCTGACCGACTGCAGGGTTCTTTGCAGCGCCACCAATAATCAATACGCGTTTGATATCTACGCCAAGATCAACAAGTGATTGCACAGCATCGGCAAGGCCTGACAACATTCCTTCAATCATGGCGCGGGCAATATCTGCAGGATTTGAATTGGCGATCGTCATTCCAGAGAAGACTCCTGTGGCATCTGGTCGATTAGGAGTGCGCTCTCCTTCAAAGTAAGGCAGCAGAGTTAAGCCGTGTGCTCCAGGCACAGAAGTCAGCGCAAGCGCGCCGACTTCATCATGAGATTTACCAAGAATTGTTGTTGCAGCATCGAAGATGCGGGCGGCGTTAAGGGTGCAGACAAGTGGCAGATATCGACCGGATGCATCGGCAAAGCCAGCAACAGCGCCACTTGGATCATGGGTCGGAGTGCTGGAGACGGCAAAGGCAGTTCCACTTGTTCCTAGTGAGATAACAACATCACCTGGTTGGGCTTGCACGCCAAGTGCTGCGCCAGCATTGTCACCGGCACCTGCGGCAATTGGAATACCTCCAGTAGTTACACCACCAAATGCTGAAGGTGCAACGATGTTTGGAAGATAGATCTCTCGATCTGAGAGCAGCGCCTTTGCCAGAATATCTCGCCGGTAGGTAGAGCTCGTGGGATCAAAGTAACCAGTACCTGATGCATCGCTGCGATCTGTAAATAACTTGGCGAAATCCTTTCCGCCTTGTAATTGCCATGAGAGCCAATCGTGGGGGAGAGCGATTGCATGAACACGATCAGCATTTGCTTTCTCATTCTCAGCCATCCAACGAACTTTGGATGCGGTAAATGATGCAACTAAGACAGATCCGACAGCATCTGCCATCGCCTGATTGCCACCGATTTCAGAGTTAAGAGAAGTTGCCTGCTCGGCAGATCGCGTGTCATTCCACAACAAGGCTGGGCGAATTACATCACCGGCCTCATCGAGTGCGACCATTCCATGTTGCTGTCCGCCTACTGAGATTGCAGCGACGTCATCGAGTCCACCAGCATCTGCAATCGCAGTATCAAGGGCGCTCTTCCAATGTGCAGGATCGACTTCTGTTCCATCTGGGTGTGCTGCTCGCCCCTGACGTACTAACTCACCGGTATCTGCTGCACGAATCACAATTTTTACCGACTGGGTCGAGGAATCCACGCCTGCGATGAGTTGATTAGCCATGGGGCAAGGCTAGACTGTGCCTGTCAACGTTGACCACTCTTTGGCTTAATTAATAAGCCCATTTTCACATTTGGAGTTTAGATAAATGCGTATTGGTGTACTTACAGGTGGCGGAGATTGCCCAGGACTTAATGCTGTTATTCGCGCGGTAGTCCGCAAGGGTGTCAAGGAGTACGGACATGAGTTCGTCGGTTTTCGCGATGGCTGGAAAGGTCCTCTTGAGAACTACACCATGGAGCTCAACCTTGAGACAACCCGCGGCATCTTGCCTCGCGGTGGAACAATTCTTGGATCTTCACGCACCAATCCATTTAAGATCGAAAATGGCGTAGAGCGCATCAAGCAGAACCTTGCTGATCAGGGAATCGATGCTCTCATTGCAATCGGCGGAGAAGATACTCTCGGCGTTGCAACCAAGCTCGATGCACTCGGCGTTAAGGTCATCGGCGTTCCAAAGACGATCGACAACGATCTCAATAACACCGACTACACATTTGGTTTTGATACATCTGTCAATATCGCAGTAGAGGCGATCGATCGCCTACACACCACAGCAGAATCACATCACCGCGCCTTGATCGTTGAGGTAATGGGTCGCCATGCAGGATGGATTGCACTCCATGCAGGTATCGCAGGTGGTGCTGCATGTATCTTGATTCCAGAAGTTAAATTCTCTGTTGACAAGGTCTGCGAGTGGGTTGAATCTCGCTTTAAATCTTCATATGCACCAATCATCGTCATTGCAGAAGGTGCAATTCCTCAAGATGGCGACATGATCACCAAGGATTCAGAGCTTGATGCATTTGGCCACGTCAAACTTTCAGGAATCGGCGAATGGCTTGCCAAGCAGATTGAAGAGAAGACCGGCAAGGAAGCGCGTACATCTGTTCTCGGACATATTCAACGAGGTGGAACACCAACTGCCTTCGACCGCGTCCTTGCTACCCGCTTTGGCCTCCAAGCAATTACTGCAGCCTCCGAAGGCGATTGGGGCAAGATGGTTGCCCTTCATGGCACAGATATCGTCCGCGTTCCATTGGCCACAGCCACTGAAAAGCTTA
>WLGP01000116.1 GCA_009703165.1 Actinomycetota bacterium
CGGCGGGCTAAGAATTCACCATCTGTAATAACTGTTCCGCGGCGGCGGTATGGCTCGCGATAATCACCGCGTGAATCACCACGGTCACGGTCGCGTCCGCGATCACGATCGCGACGGTTACGGGTTCCACGCTCGGTGCGCTCAGCACGTGCTGGACGTTCGCGAACTTCACGGACCTTAACAACTGTGACTACGCCATCTTCATCGATGGTCTCACCTGGTGTTACATCATCGCCTGCTGCGCGGCGGCGACGGCGACGGCGATGAGTTGTGCCATCTGCTGAATCTGCAGCCGAACCATCCTCTGCGCTCTCTGCTGAATCTTCGCTTGAATCTACATCCGTGCCTTCGCCACCTTCAGATTGTGGGCGACGACGTCCACGTCCACCGCGGCGACGGCGACGGTTGCGATTGCGTGGATCGGAATCGCTCTCATCGCCTGCTGCAACTGGAGTTGACTCTTCTGCTGGCGCTTTCTCATCTGCGCTCTTGGCTGTTGCTTTGCTGGTGGCTTTACGGGGAGCTTTAGCCGGTGCATCTGTTACTTCTGCTGCCTGGAAAACTGGGACTGGGATAGCCGCCGCACGCTTGCGTGTCTTTGGCGCGCTCTCTTCTGCACTTGCAGGAGCTGCCGCAGCACTCTCAACGTTTTCGCTACCTGCTTTTGCCTTACTTTTCTTAACCGCACGCTTGCGCGGTGATTTTGGCTCGATTGCCATCACTGTTAAATCCTCTACGCCATTACTTATGTAACGACTTGCTCGTAGCTCAAGTCTCCTTGAGCAAAATCCTCTACCGATCCCACTGTGGGTTCGATACCTATTACTACCTACTTAAAATCAACTAAATTTAATGAGTCCGCCGCTGGCGCGATTTGAGATCGCTTGCCGCGCTGAACTGTTGCCCAATTATGGCAGATCGCAGGTCGATATTCCTAAAAAAGGGGAAATTACGCGTAAATCACCCGCGGTTGCGAGCGTAAACATTCTGCAAAAGGCCAAAACCAATGAGATTGGCGAACATGCTTGAACCGCCATAAGACATAAATGGCAAGGGCACCCCGGTCATCGGCATCAACCCGAGAGTCATACCGATATTTTCAAAGGTTTGGAATGCAAACCACGAGAGCACCCCTATACAGACCAGTCGACCGAAGGCATCGGTGGATCTTCGCGCGATAGAGAAGGCTCGCATCAATATCGTTAAGTAGAGCAGCAGAATAAATCCACTGCCGAGAAAACCAAGCTGCTCTCCGGCTACGGTAAAGATGAAGTCTGTCTGCTGTTCTGGAACAAAGCGACCATTAGTTTGCGGGCCATCAAATAATCCAGTTCCTAGTAATCCACCAGAGCCCACTGTAATTCGTGCTTGTCGTAACTGGTAGCCAGCACCTTGTGAATCCGCATTCGGATCAACGAAAGATTGCAGACGCTTTACTTGATAATCATTGATCACACCTAGTTTTGTTGCGCCAAATCCGCCTAAGAGCGCAACAAGGATTAGCCCAACTACCCATCGTGATGGGGCACCTGATGCGGCGATGATGGCAACGACTGCGATACTGATAATGAAGACTGTTCCCATATCAGGCTGCAAGAGAATGAGTCCGACGGGAATGGCTGCAATTAAGAGCGCTTGAATCACATCGCGATGTGAAGGTTCATCTCCCTCGTGTCGATATTCAGATAAGAGCATCGACATTCCAACGATGATTGCAATCTTTGCCATCTCAGCTGGCTGAATCTGGAAGCCGCCGGGAAGGTTGATCCATGCACGAGCACCGTTAATCTCATTGCCAATTCCCGGGATAAGAACTGCAGTCAATCCAATGACGGCAAGTCCCCAGACGATCGGCGTATACGCACGGAGCATGCGGTAATCAATGACTGTCGTTCCCCATGCGAGCAAGATTCCAATCACGATATTGATGACGTGGCGCTTGAGGTAATACTGAGGATCTAACCCGTTAGCGGCATACCAATCACGCGTTGCGGCATAGACAAGAAGAGTTCCAATAAAGAGAAGTAAGGCAACGGCAACTGTGAGGATGGGATCAAATCCCCAGAAGGTTTGGGTTGTGCGGGTACGACGAAAACCCTGTCGTTGATTGATCAAACTCATGGGCTCACCTTCGCTTTAGTCGCAGGAGAGATCTTAGGTAATTTCAGTGGCGGTTTGCCTTCAGGGTAGATCGCCGCTCCGGGAACAACCGTTGATCCCTTGGTGCCGAAGAGGGTTTCGTAGATTTTGCGAACACCCACACCAGAAGATGATGCACCATATCCGCCTTGCGAAACCATCATCACAACAGCAAATCGTGGTTTATCTGTTGGCGCGTAGGAGGCAAACCACGAGGTATCACTCTTGAGTGTGCCGTTGGCATTCTTTCCGAAAACCTGGGCTGTACCTGTCTTACCGCTTACTGCAACAGGAAACCCTGCAAATGCTCCAGCGCCGGTACCCGATGTAACAACTTCGCGAAGAGAGTTCTTGAGAAATTTAATTGTTTCTTTAGTAGCAGGAAGGGTTCCGAGCTTCTCGGAATCGATTGTTTTCAGAACTTTGCCTTCAGTGGTCACAATAGCTTTCCCGACAATTGGTTTCCAGATAGTTCCACCATTTGCGATTGCAGCGTACATCTGTGCAAGTTTGAGCGGGGTGATGACTGTGTCACCTTGGCCGATTGAGAAGTTAACGGCATCTCCTGCGCGGATCTTGTCACCATCTAAACAATTCTCGCGCGCGAGCTCAATCAGAAATGCCGTCTGCTGTGCTTTAGTGGCGCGCTCTTTATAGTTACAGTAGAAATCTTTATTCTGCTCATACCAAGATTTTCTCCACTCGCGGTTAGCCAATCGGCCTGAAGATTCAGAAGGCAGATCAATTCCCGTCTTCTTACCTATTTGAAAACCTTCTGCTGCCTTAAAGAAGTAATCATTGGGATTTGCCTTTGGCTTTAGGCCACCATCTTTGAGCCACTCAGCAAATGCAATTTTGTACCAAATCGTGTCACAGGAGATAGCCATCGCCTTGGTCAGATTCATACGACCTTGGGCTTTGCTTTCAAAGTTTTGGAAGGCTCTCGTACCCACTTGATATTCGCCAGGACAGTCGTAAATGGCATCCAAGCTATAGCCAGCGTTGACTGCTGCAACAAGTGAGACAGCCTTAAAGGTTGAAGCGGGAGCAAAGAGTCCTTGAAGAGCTCGAGATAGAGCAGGAACGCCCGCTGCCTCCGAGTAGAGATCACTTGCTTGCTTAACGGTTAATCCACGCTCATATAAATTGGGATCATAGGTTGGGTAAGAAGCAAGTGCGAGCACTCGCCCAGTAACCACATCGAGAACAACGGCTGCTCCACCATCTGCACGAAACCCGCTTGCGCGAGAACGTGCGACTGCATCAGCTAGCGCTTTCTCACTTGCTGCCTGAAGTCTGACATCAATACTTGTAACCAAGTGATTGCCAGCGACAGGATTGGTTACCTTGCTGGTATTTGTGACAGCTTCCTTGCGATCGACAAGGACAGTTTTAATTCCAGGTGTGCCGCGTAGATATTCGTCGTATTGAACTTCAAGACCGGCTTTACCAATCGATTCAGATCTAAAGTAACTCCGCCCATTCTCACCGGCTAAGTCGCCCTCTGTGAGAGGTCCGATGTAACCCAACATATGCGCTGCATTAGCATCGGCATTTGCTGGATATGAGCGGATCGCAATCGGCTGAGCATCAATTCCAGGAAAGAGATCAGAGCGCTCCACAATCTGAAGAGCTAGAGCAGGGTCAGCATCTTTTGTAATTGGAATTGGTTGGAAGCGAGAACCGGTCCAGCATCCTGCGCGCTTACCTTTCTCTAGTTCACCGCATAACCTGGTTCGCTGGAGTACATCTCGATACTGAAGACCAAGAAGTTGAGCCAGCGACCTCAATACCGCCTCACCCTTATCTTCTTGTC
>WLGP01000117.1 GCA_009703165.1 Actinomycetota bacterium
TCCTTTGCGCCAGGTGTTGCCGGGCCAGTGCTGCCGGCGGATGTTTTAACAGTAACTGCAGATGGCGCGCCGCTTACAAAGAACGTTCCTTCAAACCTGGTCTATCGCAAGGGTGTAACGATTGCGACCTCTTCGCAATCTGGTTTGACTCCAGAGGTTTCATCAGCAACTCCTGATTGCAGCTACGCAAATGGCGTTATCACAGCGCTTAAAGGCTCAGGTCTCTGCGCACTGAGTATTAAAACTGCAGGCAACGCATCATTTGCTCCAACATCTGCAAACTATCCGTTCTATGTTGGCCTAGGCGAGCAGTCGATTCCACAATTTGCAGCAAAGGTGAAGAAGGGAAAGACGTTGACACTTCTTGCCGAATCATCATTTGGAGAGAAGATCACCTTTACAACAGCAAGTAAGAACTGCTCAATCAAGGGAAACAAGGTGAAGGCGCTCAAAAAAGGTAACTGTGTTGTGGTTGCCCGTGCAGCCGGAAAAACTGATTTCTGGAAGCCACTGGTTCGTAACTTCACTATCAAAATCAGTTAAGGGCGGACCAACGATTTCAGCCCAGCCATAATGAAGGCTGAGGTTGTCGAGATTTCTCGATCACCGCTCTGTCCTGATTCGATGCGACGCGTTGCAGCATCTGTGGCGCTTTGAATCAGGGCCAGCGCGTGGTGAACATCGGCTACGCCGAGTTGTTGAAGTGGGGCGATCAGGCAAGAGAGCATTCTTCTATGTGCGGTGCCGATTGCAGCAGAGCGATCTCGCGAAATTTCAATCGAGCTTAAGGTCTTAGCCAAAAGGTGGCGACCATCTGCAACGTAGACCAGAGAGCTCTCGATCCATCGTGAGATTGCATCTTCTGGCGAATGTACCTCTTGCGTTGCCGCTTCGAGATGAGATGAGAATGCGTTAAGTTCTTGAGTAATGAGCTCTGCGACAATCTCGCTGGTGCTCTCAAAGTATTCATAGAACGAAGTGCGAGAAAGCCCGGCACGTGTTGCAATTGCAGAGACTGATACAGCCCCACCTTGAGATTCAAGGGCGATTGCGGCGGCAGATTCCAGTAACTGCGTGCGACGCCATGCGCGCTGAGCAGCTAGTGATTCTGTCTGTAATCGAGGCACTTACAACCGACTTTCTATCTACGAGATCTTTAGGTTAATGCAGAGGCGACAAAAGCGCAGAAGTTAGCCGTCGAGGTTCTGGCTCAAACGCTTCAGTGAGTCGCAGACCACACCTTTATCTGAGGTGCGCCATAACGGTGGCATCGAATTGAGCAGGACGCTGCCATATCGTTTAGTGACAATTCGTGAATCTAGGATCGCAACGACGCCGCGGTCATCAACGCTACGGATCAAGCGACCTGTCCCCTGGGCCAATAAAAGGGCGGCCCTTGGCATCGAGACTTGCATAAAGCCACTGCCACCTGCGGCATCTGCCTGTGATGAACGAGCCGCCATGACAGGTTCATCAGGACGTGGAAAAGGAATGCGATCGATTGCTACAAGGATGCAGGAGTTACCGGGAACATCCACGCCCTGCCATAACGACATCGTGCCAAGAAGAATGGATGTCTCATCTTTAGCAAAACGTTCTACTAGCGGACCGACTGCATCGCCGCGCTTTTGGGTGATGATCGTTATCGGTAACTCTTTTAATACATCACGTAGATGAGCATCTGCTGCCTCGACTCCGCGCCATGAACTAAAGAGGGCAAGTGTTCGACCGCCTGCGGCATCGATGAGCTCGCCGAGCTCTGTCAGCACTTCTTTACTTGGACCATCGCGTCCTGGTTCAGGTAGATGCTTGGGAAGATAGAGAACTCCTTGTGCTGCAAAATCAAAGGGAGACCCAACATCAAGAGTTTGAAAGTTAGATGGATCAATATCGCCTTCGCTCTCATCAATTTCGTCTTCATCCATAGATGAGCCCTGCGATAAGAATCCCAGAGAGCGCGCCATCGCATCAAAGCCACTACCGACAGTAAGCGTTGCAGAGGTTGCAATCACTGGTGTCTTCGTCAGTAAATTCTCGCGCAAGACTTCAGAGACGGAAAGTGGTGCCAGATATAGAGATGAGAAGGTTGGTTCATACCAGAGCACGTGCGATGAACCCATCTTTAATAACTTACCGACTGTCGTTGTAATCTCATTTACCGCACCCTTTACCCGCGCACGTTCTGCAATTGCATCAGGATCGATAATCTCTTCATCTGCGCGGATGGCCTCCATGATCGCTGTTCCTGCCTCTCGCACTTTGCGGACAGGTGCTTCTAGGACGCTAGGAATCTCTTCCAGGCGACCAAGGGCGGCAAAGTCACCTTTGACGCTATCGCCGTAATCTGCCATCGCATCATGGAAATCATCGGCAGCCTTTGTAAATGCATCGCTGAGTTTTCCCGGCATATGTTTACGCGCCATCGCAGCAGCACGCTGTACTCGCCCTGATGTGAGCTCTTCTGTTACTGCCTGTGTAGTGCGATCCATAAACTCATGTGCTTCATCGAGAATCACTGCATCGCGTTCAGGCAGAATGGGATGGGAATCAACGATCTCGATGGCAAGCAAGGTGTGGTTTGTAACAACGACATCTGCCAACTGCGCCTTCGCCTTTGCATTGACGGCAAAACACTGTGATCCATAGGCACAGGCATCTGCGCCAACACATTCACGCCCTGATGTGGAGTTTGCAAGCCAAACGCGGCGATCGACATCGGGGGCATCATCGCGATCTCCAGTTGCACCTTTTGATTTAGCCCAAGCGATCAGGCGCTGCGCATCTTTTTCAAGGTAAGAGGCTTCAAGAATTAACTCAGTATCTGGATCGACATCTTCACTATTCATCTTCTGTAGGCAGATGTAATTTCCAACGCCCTTATAGATTGCATAGGTAACTTCGCGCCCCAGCTCTTTCTCAAGGGCAGGAACAACTGCAGGAAGATCGCGTTCGACAAGTTGGCGTTGCAGAGCAAGAGTTGCAGTTGCTACTAAGACTTTACGTCCGTGGACAAGGGCGGGGATCAAATAGGCCAGTGATTTTCCGGTACCGGTTCCTGCCTGGACCATGAGGTGATGGCGATCTGTCAGGGCGCTAGAGACCGCCTCTGCCATCTCGATCTGACCTTTGCGCGGTGCTCCCCCGATTGCAGCGACTGCGGCATCAAGTGCTGCTCGAGTTTTCGCCGTCAGATCGCTCATGTTCGCACCTTAGCGAAGGTTTCCTATCAAAAGTTATGGAATGTGGGCGATAAATCGTATAGGATTTCGCCCATTATCTGATGAGTGGAGCCTTTGATGAAGAATGTGAAGCGCCAATTTCCTAAGGTGAGCGAACTGGCTCCCCTGCTGCGCTTTACCCTTCCAGGGCTGCCTACCCGCAAAAATCGTCTAGCTAAGGCGCTGACGATCTGGGATCTGCGCACCATCGCAAAGCGTCGCACCCCTAAAGGTCCCTTTGATTACACAGATGGCAGCGCTGAATCTGAAGTAACGCTGGCTCGCGCACGCCGCTCGTATCTTGATCTTGAATTTCGTCCCAATATTTTGCACGATGTAAAGAACGTTGATACATCCTGTGAGATTTTGGGTGAGAAATTTGCAATGCCATTTGGTATTGCACCTACTGGCTTTACCCGCATGATGCATACCGAAGGTGAGATCGCAGGCGCACGTGCTGCCGAGAAATTCGGTATTCCCTTCTCGCTCTCAACTCTAGGAACATCAACGATCGAAGATGTCGTCAAAGCCTCACCTAATGGCGTCAACTGGTTCCAGCTTTATATGTGGAAAGACCGCGAAGCAAGTATGAAACTTGTGAAGCGTGCCCAAGATGCCGGAGTCAAGCATCTGATGCTCACCGTCGATGTTCCAGCAGCAGGAGCGCGTCTTCGCGATGCCCGCAATGGTCTAACTGTTCCACCGCGACTTACA
>WLGP01000118.1 GCA_009703165.1 Actinomycetota bacterium
AGATACCCATCTTTGACATTACCTTGAGAACGCCCTTGCCGAGCGCCTTAATAATGTTATGGACAGCCTTCTCTGGTGTGATTCCAGCGATAACTCCTTGAATGACTAAATCTTCTGCGCTCTCCATAGCTAGGTATGGATTTACAGCCGCTGCGCCGTATCCAATAAGGAGTGCAACATGGTGAACTTCGCGGACATCGCCTGCCTCAACAACAAGACCAACCTTGGTGCGAGTCTTCTGGCGAATAAGGTGATGGTGAACTGCTGCAGTAAGTAGAAGTGATGGGATTGGTGTGTCTTCAGCATCGCCATTGCGATCTGAGAGGACGATGATTCGTGCACCCTCTGCAATTGCCTGACTGACCTCTTCCTTAATTTCCTCTAAGCGCTTGCGCAGTGTGTTGCCATCGCCACTTACAGGAAAGAGGCCGCGGACAACGTATGAGGCCAAGTGCGGATAATCTTCATCAGCATTTGCGTGGATGATCTTTGCCAATTCATCGTTATCAATTACTGGGAATGGCAGAAGAATCTGGCGACATGACTGTGGGCCAGGATCTAACAGGTTATGTTCTGGACCAATAGAACCAGCAAGGCTTGTAACAAGCTCTTCACGGATTGCATCCAAAGGAGGATTGGTTACCTGGGCAAATAACTGTGTGAAGTAATCAAAGAGAAGACGTGGCTTATTGGAAAGGGCTGCGATAGGAGTATCTGTACCCATAGATCCAAGTGCTTCACCACCATTTTTTGCCATGGGTGTGATGATGATGCGTAGCTCTTCTTCGGTATATCCAAAGGCGCGCTGGCGACGCACAACAGATGAGTGCGGATAGATAATGTGTTCACGTGAAGGCAGATCAGAGAGTTTTACAACTCCATCTTCAATCCATTTCCCATACGGTGCGGCATCTGCCAATGAATCTTTAATCTCATCATCTTCGATGATTCGTCCTGCCTGAATATCGACAAGGAACATCTTTCCTGGTTGTAGGCGACCCTTACGAGCAATCTTCTCTGCAGGAAAATCGAGAACACCCGCCTCTGATGAAAGCACTACAAGACCATCGTGTGTCACCCAGAAACGTGAAGGACGCAGCCCGTTGCGATCAAGTACGGCGCCGACTTGGTGGCCATCGGTAAATGTCACACATGCCGGACCATCCCATGGCTCCATCAATGAAGAGTGAAATGCATAGAAATCGCGACGCTTCTTAGACATCGTCGCATGGTTCTCCCACGCTTCTGGAATCATCATCAAGACTGCATGTGGCAACGAGCGCCCGCCCAAGTAAAGAAGTTCAAGTACTTCGTCGAATGATGCAGAGTCACTTCCAGACATCTCTACGATGGGAAAGAGGCGAGAGAGATCGCCAGGAATGAGATCGCTCTGCAGCAGCGCTTCGCGTGCTCGCATCCAGTTGCGGTTTCCCTTCACTGTATTGATCTCACCGTTGTGAGCAATAAATCGGTAAGGGTGGGCTAGAGGCCACGATGGAAATGTATTTGTGGAAAAACGTGAGTGAACGAGGGCTAGCGGTGAAGCTACGCGCTCATCGCTTAAATCTGGGAAGAACTCTTCAAGTTGCCCAGTTGTAAGCATTCCCTTGTAGACAATTGTCTGTGATGAGAAAGATGGGAAGTAAATTTCACCTGCATGCTCTGCCTGCTTACGAAGTGCAAAAGCCAGACGGTCAAGTGCGATGCCGCTCTCGCCCTTCTTGCCTTGCACAAAGAGTTGCTTAAAGATCGGCATGACAGATTGCGCTGTCTTTCCAACAGAGACTGGGTTGATTGGAAGGTCGCGCCATCCAAGTACTTCAAGTCCTTCTTGCGCCGCCAATGATGCAACCAAAGGCGCTGGATCAAAACCTGGTTGGATAAATGCAATTCCTGTTGCGTAACTTCCCTCTGCAGGAAGTGCGAAATCTGTAACTGCGCGATAGAAGGCATCTGGGACGCGGATAAGAATTCCTGCGCCATCGCCGCTATCTGGTTCTGCTCCTGCCGCACCGCGATGTTCGAGATTGCGAAGAGCGGTCAGTGCTTGCGCAACGATTTCATGTGTTGCAATTTTGTTGAGAGTGGCAACCATGGCAACGCCGCATGCATCATGTTCGTTGGCAGGGTTATATAAACCCTGTGCGGGTGGAAATGTAGATGGAAGGGCCATCGCTGCAATTCTCCTGTTGTCCGTGATCTAACTACTCAACGGGACAACGCTGACCCATGCACAGGGTAGCAACTGCCGCCCGTTAGTGAAAGATGAAAGGGGTGGTTCTACCCGCAGGTATATCGAGAAGTTAAGCCAGGTTTACGTGCAGAAGGTGGCCAATGCCAGCCGTGACTGCCATGCCGATAGAGCCACCGAGCATTACTCGCACGGTTGGAGCAAGGAGCGCCTTACCTGCAATCTTGGCACTTGCGATTCCTGTGATGAGGAGACCGATGAGTGCAAAGCCAACAATGCTCATCGCAATCGTCCCTGCCGTTGGTGCAAATGCGCCAGCAAATGGAATCAATCCGCCGAGGGTAAAGCTGGCAGCAGATGCAAGGGCTGCCTGAATTGGCCGCGCCTTGTTCTGAGGAGTTTGTCCAAGTTCATCACGCAAGTGAGCACCGAGCGCATCGTGTGAATGCATCTGCTGGGCAACCTCAAGTGCGAGCTCTGGTGTGAGGCCACGTTGAATATAAATTTCTTGAAGTTCTAGCAATTCACCTTCTGGATCGATTGCTAAATGATCAATCTCTAATTGGCGATCGCTCTCTTCAACATCATTTTGTGAACGGACCGAAACGTATTCGCCCACTGCCATCGACATGGCACCTGCGACAATAGCTGCAACACCTGCCGTGATAAGAAATGTATCTTTTCCAGGGTTGGCCGCGGTAACGCCGATCATCAAACTCGCAGTTGAGACAAGGCCATCATTGGCGCCAAGAACTGCAGCTCGCAGCCAGCCAGCACGATGTGCGCGGTGCTCAAGATTTCGCTGGTAGACAGATTCAAGACCCATGCCCTGACTCTACCCGAGCTCCTTCTTATTACCCCTGATTTTAAAGAATATGGCTAGCGCAAGTGCGCCAATAACGATGCTCACCCACTCATTCTGACGCAGACCGAAGAAGAGATTGGCTGAATCAATGCGAATGCTCTCGATAAAGAAGCGACCGAGGCAATAAGAGAATACATAGAGTGCAAAGGTTTGGCCCGGAGCTAACTTCTTACCTAGAAGAATCAAAGCCATTGCAACCAATGTGCACCAGATTGCTTCGTAGAGAAATGTGGGATGGAAGGTTTCAACGTTACGAAAAACTGCTGGTCGGTATGCAAGTGGAACCTCTAGAGCCCACCAAGCATCTAACGGTCTTCCGAATAGTTCGATATTGAACCAGTTGCCAAAACGACCAATAGCTTGTGCGAGCAAGAGCCCTGGAGCAAGAGCGTCGAGGAAATATCTAAAGGGTGGAAGTGAGATATCACTTCGGGTGCGCGTGATTCGTCGGTACTGCCAGAGTGCGCCGACTGCGCCGAGAGAGATCGCTCCCCAGATTCCTAAGCCGCCTTTCCAGATTGCAAAGATATCTAGTGGATTTCCATCTGCACCAAAGAAATCTCTAGGAGAAGAGATCACGTGATAGATACGTCCGCCGATGATTCCTGCAGGTACGGCAACAAACGCGACATCTGCAACCACTGAGAGAAGAGATGAATCAATGGCTCGCAGACGTCTATCGCCAAGCCAGACTGCAACTGCAATCCCGGCAATGATGCAGAGCGCGTAGAAGTGAATAGTCAGCGGACCGACTTCCAGGTACGCGCTAGATGGTGACGGAATCGAGCGATAGAACATCCTGAGCCATCGATCTTTCGAATTACTTCGAAGCTGCTTCTACTGCCGCCTTGAACTCATTCACATC
>WLGP01000119.1 GCA_009703165.1 Actinomycetota bacterium
CGCGGTTGATCAAATCTGATGACAACTCTGGTGGGCACTTATCGAGTGTGTTCTTAACAGCTGCAACGATCGCCTTGACTGGCTCATCAAGAGCCTTACGGATCTCAGCTGCTGTGACGATAATTGTCTTTGGAAGACCAGTTGCAAGATCGCGACCGCGAATCTCTGCATCCTTCTCATCTGCAAGTACGTATGCAGATCCAATAGCCATCTTGATCTCTTCTGCTGTGCGCTCACCCAAAAGTAGTGAATATTCGCGCTTTACCCAGTCGATAATTGCCTGATCGAGCTTGTCGCCACCAACGCGGATAGATAGCGCTGTCACGATTCCACCGAGTGAGATCACAGCAACTTCTGTTGTTCCGCCACCGATATCGACGACCATGTTTCCGGTTGGTTCGTGGATTGGAAGGCCAGCACCGATTGCTGCAGCCATTGGCTCTTCAATAATGTAAACCTTGCGTGCGCCGGCATCGTAACCAGCTTCTGTTACTGCACGCTGTTCAACGCCGGTGATTCCTGAAGGTACGCAGATAACAAGGCGTGGCTTTGCGAGAACGCGGCGACCGTGGACCTTGCGAATAAAGTGCTTAAGCATGCGAGCTGTTGTATCGAAGTCTGCGATTACACCGTCTTTAAGTGGACGGATTGCAACGATGTTGCCCGGTGTACGGCCAATCATCAACTTTGCCTCTGATCCAATTGCAAGTACAGCGCCAGTATCTTGATTAACGGCAACTACAGATGGCTCGTTAAGAACGATTCCACGTCCACGTACATAGACAAGTGTGTTTGCAGTTCCAAGATCGATCGCCATATCGCGACCAATGAATGCTGTTCTGGCGCTCATTTATTTCCCTTCGAAGAAGATTGCTATTTCACGTGCTGCTGACTCGGGTGAGTCAGAACCGTGAACAAGATTTTGTTGAACTTTGGTTCCTTGATCGCGAGCAAGATCGCCACGAATTGTTCCTGGAGCGGCAACAGTTGGATCTGTAGCTCCTGCGAGAGATCTAAAGCCCTCGATCACGCGTTGACCTTCTGCAATGATCGCAACAATTGGACCAGAGAGCATAAATTCAACGAGTGGTTCAAAGAATGGCTTACCTTGATGCTCTGCGTAATGACGTTCGAGAAGCGCACGATCTGCCTGCATCATCTTCAGATCTGCGATGACATATCCCTTAGCTTCGATGCGACCAATGATCTCTCCCACGAGTCCGCGGGAAACGCCATCAGGCTTTACAAGGATGAGGGTCTGCTCGATTTTCACCGCGTCAGTCTATTAGGGTTTTGGAGGGCCCTGCGACAGCAAAGCTGCGCGAGCGGCCTCACCCTTGCGCCCTACGACGATCGCTGCCACCCATAGGCCCATGAAGATCAGATTGACGATCCACATAGCAGGGACGACGACGCTATAGGCCATCAGGGCAAATTGCAGGATCCATCCCAGAACCCAGCCGATCTTCTTAGTGAGCAACCTGACTGTGATGATGGCAGCAATCATGAATCCGAAACCGTAGACGAGCGTTGCGGGCTCATGAATATCTTTAGCGATCAGCATTGCAAAGCCCATGATGAAGATTTCCATTGTTAAGACAGCGCTGCCGAGAACCTTCATGAACCCTCCCCTGTGCTCTTTTTGAACTTATTACCTAGAAATGTTCGCGCTTCACCAACTGTAACGACCGAACCGGTGACAACTATTCCCAACGTCTCATCACTCAATGGACGAACTGAATCCTTAATCGCCTTGTCCAGAGCTGCATCTAAATTCTCTGCAGAGAAGACTCGGTCGGCGCCAAAGATTTCGATTGCAAGGAGTTCGAGATCAGAGACCTCCATGGCGCGGTGCGATGAATTCTTCGTCACGATGATTGAATCCATAAATGTTTCGAAATTCACGAGAATTCCTCGAGCATCCTTATCGCCCATTACGCCGACAACTCCGATAATTTCATCGAAGGTAAATTCTGCAGCGATGGTTTCGCGAAGTGCAACGCTTCCATGTGGGTTATGTGCTGCATCAAGAATGATTGTTGGATCACGATGGATGACCTCACATCGGCCAGGTGAACGGACATTGGCAAATCCCTCACGTACCGCCTCGATATCAAGATCATTCTCACCAAAGAAGACTTCAACTGCCACTAGGGCTGCGGCTGCATTAGACGCCTGATGCTTGCCATGGAGAGGAATAAAGATGTCGTCGTAAACACCCTTGAGTCCCTGGATGGTTACAAGCTGTCCACCTACTGCAACTGCACGTGATAGGACTGAGTACTCAAGGCCTTCACGTGCAACATCTGCACCGACTTCAGCTGCCTTGCGCAGTAACTCGACTGCAACCTCTGGCTCTTGTTGAGAAAGAACTGCGAAGCCGCCTTCTTTAATGATTCCAGCCTTTGTTTGGGCAATCTCTAAAAGGGTATTTCCTAAGTACTCCATATGATCAAAACCAATAGGAGTAATTACGCTGACATCTGCCTTTACAACGTTGGTGGCATCCCACTCTCCGCCTAGGCCAACCTCGATTACTCCAATATCAATTGGGTGTTCGGCAAATGCTGCAAAGGCAAGTGCAGTCATCGCTTCAAAGAAGCTGACAGGGTGTTCAAATTTCGAATCGATAAAGTCAAAATAGGCAGCGATATCGTTATAGGCAAAGATCAAATCTTTGGGATCAATCGGCTCACCATTGATAGCAATGCGTTCGCGATAGCTCTCAAGGTGTGGACTTGTAAATCGACCGGTGCGAAGTCCCATGGAAAAGAGGAGTGAATCGATCATTCGGGAAGTTGTGGTCTTGCCGTTAGTTCCACCGACATGAATTGTTGGATATGAAAGTTGCGGAGAGCCGAGAGCATCGACAAGTGCACCAATACGTTCGAGAGTTGGAGCAATGCGATTTTCTGGCCAACGAGCTAGGAGCGCCTGCTCAATCGCATCAACGCGCGCCTGATCTTCTGCAGAGATTTCGTTCATCTACTTCAGCGCAGCCAATGCTGCAGAAATTCTCTCTATTTCAGATGTGGTCTTGGCAAGTCTTTCGCGAATTTCAACAACAACATCGGCTGGTGCCTTGGCCATAAAGCCTTCGTTACCCAACTTCACTTCTGCTGTCTTCAGATCTTTAAGGGCAGTTGCCAGATCTTTCTCAAGACGAGCTCGCTCTGCAACAACATCGATTGATCCGGTCAGATCTAATTCAATTGTTGCTCCAGCAATTTCTAACGTTGCAGATGGAGTGAAATCTTTTTCTTCGAGCTTAAGAAGGAATCGCAGCGCGTTCTCAAAGGCAACCACATCTTTATTGCCAGAGATTCGACCTGGAATCT
The DNA here is from genome assembly GCA_009703165.1 of Actinomycetota bacterium. Lineage (GTDB taxonomy): Bacteria > Actinomycetota > Actinomycetes > Nanopelagicales > Nanopelagicaceae > Planktophila. The sequence goes on from WLGP01000119.1 coordinate 3,339, forward strand.
TCTGCGAAGGCTTGAGGCCTTGATCATTTCTAAAGCGACGGACCTCGGTGACAACTTCTTGCAGTGAGGCAATTGTCTTCTCTGCGCTCTTATCAATCTGCGATGAATTGGCTTGTGGCCACGGCGCGACCATGAGGCTCTGCCCGCCAGTTAATGTGCACCAAAGTTCTTCGGTAATAAATGGCATAACTGGATGAAGCAGGCGCATTAACTGATCAAGAACGTGGCCAAGAACGCGTTGAGATGCCGCCTTCTGATCGGATGCAAATGTCTCTTTTGAAAGCTCGAGATACCAATCGCAGAGATCATCCCAAGCAAAGTGATAGATCAATTCGCAGGCACGTGAGAACTCATAGCTTTCGAGGAGTGCATCTGCCTCTGCGATAGTCTCATTAAGGCGAGAGAGTATCCAGCGGTCAATGGCGTTGAGTGAATCAAATGCGGGTAGTTCTCCATTTGTATGTGCGCCATTCATCATGGCAAAGCGAGTTGCATTCCATAACTTGGTGGCGAAGTTTCGAGATCCGCCGATCCAATCTTCAGCAAGCGCCTGATCGGTACCTGGGTTGGCACCGCGA
>WLGP01000012.1 GCA_009703165.1 Actinomycetota bacterium
ACGACGTTAGGGCATGCATCTGAGTCTGAGGTGCGACGCCACCTTGCTCTCATCTGGCAGGTAGATACCGCTGATTGGGAACTTGTTGCTAAGTACGACATCAAGAACGCATTGCCGTTATTTTCTCCAGGAAGATCTCGCGTGCATTCGTTACAGGTGCGCGAAGGTATTTGGCGAGCTGGAGATTACTTAAGCGCGCCATCACAAAATGGAGCGCTGGCCTCTGGGCGTCTTGCCGCTCTTGAATTAATTAATTCTCTATAAGAGCATCGAGGGCAGAGGTTACATGTGGGTAATCCCATGTAAATCCAGCATCGATAAGTTTCTGAGGGATGACCTTCTTTGAACCCAAAACCTCAGATGAGAATCCACCAAGAACAATCTTGAGTGCAATGGCAGGTGCTGGAAAGAGCGCTGGACGATGCATCGCTCGAGCAAGGGCTGCAGTAAATTCGCGGTTTGTCACAGGATTTGGTGAAGTCACGTTGATTGGACCCTCGATTGGATTTTCGAGTGCGAAGGTAATCGTGCGAATAACATCGTGGAGAGTAATCCAAGACCACCACTGCTTACCTGATCCAAGTTTTCCACCAAGGCCAAAGCGGAAGAGTGGAAGCATCTTTCCTAGCGCTCCACCGGTGGGATCGAGTACAAGACCTGTACGTAGTTTTACTGTGCGCACACCTGCTGCCAGATCTGCAGCGCCTTCCCATTCGCGGCAGACAGCTGCGAGGAAATCATCTCCGGCGCGATCACTTTCAATCACAGCGCGGTTACCTGATTCACCATACCAACCGATGGCGCTGGCGCTGATAAAAACCTGTGGCTTTAATTCAGCAACTGCCTTTGCAATTGCCTCGGTACCGAGAAGTCGTGAGTTGAGGATTTGCGCCTTGTACTTCTTGCTCCAGCGCTTATCGCCAACACCAACGCCCGCTAAGTGAATAACTGCATCGACTCCGGCCAATGCATCGGTATCTACATAACCAGTTGTTGGATCCCACTGCACTTCATCGGGGGAGACAGGCAATCGGCGGACAAGGCGCTGAACAGTATGTCCCTCACTCTTGAGGTGACCAACAAGTGCGCTACCGATAAGACCGGATGCGCCAGTAATGGCAATGCGCTGAGGAAGCATGAGTCTTAGAGACCCAAATCAGATTCGAAAGATCCGCCTTCGAGACGCTCTTTGAGAGTGACGAGGAAGCGAGCTGCATCTGCTCCATCAACAACGCGATGGTCATATGAAAGTCCGAGGTAGACCATGGAACGAATTGCAATTGTCTCTCCGCCATCTTCACCACGGACAACCATCGGACGCTTGACGACTGCGCCAAGACCCAAGATCGCTACCTGTGGCTGATTGATGATCGGTGTATCAAAGAGTGCTCCACGTGAACCAGTGTTGGTCAGAGTAAATGTTCCACCGCTGAGCTCATCTGGATTGACCTTATTGTCGCGAGTGCGTGCAGCTAGATCTGCAATCTTGCGAGCAACGCCACCCATGTTGAGATCTCCTGCATTTGCAATGACAGGAACAAGAAGACCGCGCTCAGTATCTACTGCAACACCGAGGTGCTCGGCACCGTGATAGATGATCTGATCACCTTCAACAGAAGAGTTAAGAACTGGATGCTGCTTCAACGCTTCGCATACAGCGACGGCGAAGAATGGAAGGAATGAGAGCTTGACGCCTTCACGCGCTTCAAAAGATGCCTTTGCGCGATCGCGAAGTCGAGCAATCTTTGTAACATCAACTTCAATAACGGTTGTGAGCTGAGCTGACACTGCAAGCGATTCGACCATGCGCGCTGCGATAACTTTGCGAAGGCGTGACATTGTCACTGTTGTTCCGCGAAGTGGTGATGCAGCAATTGGGGCTGCAGCACGAGGAGCTGCAGGGGCAGCTGGTGATGAAACAGGTGCTGATGGCTTTGCCATTGCTTCGACATCTTCGCGACGAATTCTTCCGCCGATTCCGGTTCCACGAACAGATGCAAGGTTGACACCTAGATCAGAGGCAAGTTTGCGAACGATTGGTGTCACATAAGAATCTTGTGGTTGTGTCACAGGCGTTGCAGGTGCTGGTGGGGCTGCAACTACTGGCGCTGCAGCAACAGGTGCTGCAACTGGTGCTGCAACTTCTGGTGCTGGTGGTGGGGTTACAACGGCAGGTGCTGCAGCAACAGGAGGTGCCGCAACTGGCGCTGCGGGTGCTGGTGTTGCTCCCGCTGTTCCAATGACTGCAAGGCGAGCCCCGACTGGAACAGTTGAATCGACTGCAACATCGATTGCAATCAGAGTTCCAGCAACAGGTGAAGGAATCTCGGTATCTACCTTGTCAGTAGAAACTTCAAGGAGAGCCTCATCTACTGCAACGCTATCGCCAACGTTCTTCAGCCAACGTGTAACAGTTCCTTCACTGACGCTCTCGCCGAGTGCTGGCATCGTAATAATTGTTCCGGCGGTAGATGCTGCAGGAGCAGGTGGTGGGGTAGCGGCAACTGGTGCTGCTGCAACTGGTGCTGCTGCAACTGGTGCTGGTGTTTCCACGACTGGTACTACTGCAACTGGTGTAGCAGCAGGGGCAGCAACTGGTGCTGGTGCCGCTGCGCCATCTTCAATAATTGCAAGATCTGCTCCAACTGGAACAGTTGCATCTACCTGAACAAGAATCTTTGAAAGTGTTCCAGATACTGGAGAAGGGATCTCTGTATCTACCTTGTCGGTTGATACTTCAAGGAGTGGTTCATCGACGTTGATGTGATCGCCTTCGGCCTTAAGCCAACGAGTAACTGTGCCTTCGCTTACGCTCTCGCCAAGTGCTGGCATCTTTACAGAGAATGTCATTGGTGTTCTCCCTTTATCCGTGTGCGTGAAGCGGTTTGCCGGCTAGAGCCATGTGCGCTTCGCCCATGGCTTCAGACATTGTTGGATGTGCATGAATCAAAGGAGCAACATCTGCAGCAGTTGCTTCCCAGTTAAAGATCAATTGCGCTTCTGCAAGTAATTCACCAACGCGCGAACCGACCATGTGAATTCCAAGAACTGGACCATCCTTCTCGGCAACGAGTTTGATAGATCCGGAAGTACCGAGAATCTGCGCCTTACCGTTTCCAGCTAAGTCGTAGTTCAGTTCGACAACATTATGGCCACGCTCTTTTGCTTGTGCGGTGGTCAGACCAACTGAAGCAACTTCAGGCTCTGAATATGTCACGCGAGGGACACCGTCATAGTTAATTGGGCGAGGGTTCAGGCCGGCAATCTCTTCTGCGACGAGAATTCCTTCTTGGAAACCAACGTGTGCCAATTGAAGGGTTGGGATCAAGTCACCGACTGCCCAGATCCCTGGAACGTTGGTGCGGCACTTGTCATCAACGATCACATAACCGCGATCCATTGTGATGCCCTGCTCTTCATAGCCTAGGTTTGCTGAGACTGGACCACGACCGACAGAGACGAGGAGAAGTTCAGCGCTAAATGTGCGTCCATCTTCGAGCTCGACAGTCACGCCATCTGCCGTGACGGTGTGTGACTTGAAGCGAACTCCAAGTTCAAAGTTGATTCCGCGCTTGCGGTAGGCACGTTCAAGAAGTTTCGATGATGATTCATCTTCGAGAGCGATCAAGTGAGGAAGTCCTTCAATGATCGTTACATCAGAGCCAAATGACTTCCAGACTGAGGCAAATTCGCAACCAATTACTCCACCACCGAGAACAATGACGCTCTTTGGAATGTAATCAAGTTTTGTACCGTGATCTGAGGTGATGACGCGCTTTCCGTCGATCTCAAGACCTGGCAGAGTTTTTGCATATGAGCCGGTAGCCAAGATGACGTTCTTGCCGGTGTAGCGAGTTCCATTTACCTCGACTGTGTCGCGAGAGACTAACTTTCCATAACCTTCGACAAATGTAATTCCCCGAGATTTAACGAGCCCTTGGAGGCCTTTATAAAGTTTGGTGATAACTCCATCCTTATATGAGTTAACGCCATTCATATCAATTGAGTTAAGAGTTGTATTGACGCCAAAGTGTGAGGATTCGCGGGCAGTATCTGCAACTTCACCTGCATGTAGCAGGGCTTTTGTTGGAATACATCCGCGGTGAAGGCATGTTCCGCCAACCTTGTCAGCTTCGATTAGTACAACGGAGAGTCCGAGTTGGGCGCTACGAAGAGCGGCTGCATATCCACCACTACCGCCACCGAGTACTACGAGATCGACGTTCGACAAGAGATTTACTCCTTTGCTCATCTGACCGCAAGGTCTATACCCATATCTTGCCAGTCTGACCGCTCAATGACTAACTGACCTCGGCGGCAGATCACATAATGAGAGGCAGATAACGCTAGGTGGAGAAGTTCGCCTTAGATCTGGGCCTTGGCCGCTGCAACGAGTGAACGCAGGCCGATACCGGTTCCACCAACAGGGGTGTAGCCATGAGGGCTGCGATCGTTGTAGGCAGGGCCAGCAATATCTAAGTGGAGCCATGGAAGATCATCGGAGACAAACTCTTTGAGGAAGATTCCGGCAACAAGCATTCCGCCCATGCGATCTCCGATATTTGCAAGATCTGCAACTGGTGAATCAAGGGATGCGCGCAGCTCGGTTGGAAGTGGCATTGGCCAGAACTGCTCGCCGGTGCTTTGGCTCACCGCAAGAAATGCCGATGAGAGCGCTTCATTATTTGTCATCACCGCAGATGTGCGGGTACCAAGAGCAATTACTTGTGCACCAGTAAGAGTTGCAATATCAAAGATCGCATCAAGGCCCTTCTCTTCTTGTGCGCGCTGAAGTGCATCAGCGAGAACAAGACGACCTTCTGCATCAGGGTTGAGAACTTCAACTGTCTTGCCACCATAAATTGTGATGATGTCACTAGGTCGGGTCGCATTGTCACTGACCATGTTTTCTGCAAGTGGTGCCCAGACATCGACTGCAACTGGCAACTTCAACGCTGCGATCGCCAATACAGAGGCGCAGACTGCTGCAGCTCCGCTCATATCTGACTTCATCGCCTCCATGCCAAGTGCTGGCTTGAGTGCAAGACCGCCGCTATCGAAGGTGATTCCCTTGCCGACAAATGCGTAACGCTTTGCAGGCTTTACCTTTCCAGTAGGTGTATATGAAATTCGAACTAAACGTGGGGGATTGGCAGATCCTTGGCCGACAGCTGTAATTCCGCCGTACCCCTTGCTCTTGAGCGCTGTCTCTGTCATCACTGTGATGGAAAGACCTGCGCGGGCACCGCCTGCTGCCTTTACCTCAGCGCTCATGCGCTCTGCAAATGTCACAGGATTGAGATGGCTTGGCGGAGTGTTGATGAGGTCACGAGTAAGAAATGTGTACTGGGCAATAACAGATGCCTCAACAGCCGCCTCTTTATATTCAGCCTTTGCTGCATGAGATGTATAGATCTTTGCAGATGCTAGAGAAGAGTTACTTGTTACAACTTCATCACTTCTAAATTCATTAAAGAGATATGCGCCAAGACCTGCTCCTTGTGCAACGGCTGCAACACCTTCTAGATCGCGAGCAGGAAGGGCGAAGGTTGCAGACTTCTGGTTAATCAGTGATCGTGCTGCAGCACCTGCTGCGCGACGAAGAGTTTCGTGACCATAGGCAGATGAAACTTTTCCAAGTCCGGTAAAGACCAAGAGACGAACTGAGTTGCCAGGGATCTTGACGACTTCATCTGCCTTACCTGTGGCTCCCATATCACTGAGAATCTCTTCCAAGCTCTTGGCATCGAGTGCGAGATCACCTGATTCAATGACCAACGTCGCCTTGCCGCCTTTACGTGCTGGCTGGCCTTGGGCCAAGCCGACAACAAGGATGTCATCTGTCAGCGATGAGGTGAGAGAGAGTGTGGTCATAGTCGAAGTCACATATACCTTTCAAAAGTTTCGGCAGCGCTAACTGCCTCTTCCTAGCGCCGTAAGTGTAGGTTGATGGGATGAAAAATTCACCTTTGCATAGCCGCCACGTAGCCCTTGAGGCGAAGATGGCTGATTTTGGTGGCTGGTTGATGCCTATTGAGTATCCAGGCGCTGGTGTCTTAGCCGAGCATGGAGCGGTGCGAGAGCGAGTAGGGCTCTTTGATGTTTCGCACTTAGGTAAGGCGCGAGTTAAGGGTGATGGCGCTCTTGATTTTCTTAATTCAGTTTTCACAAACGATCTCTCTCGAATCACAGACGGTCAGGCTCAATACACGCTTCTATGTAACGATCAAGGTGGAGTGATTGATGACCTGATTGTCTATCGCAATAGCCCCACCGATTTATTTCTAGTTCCCAATGCATCAAATACAACTGATGTAGTTCGAGTACTGCACGAGAGCGCTCCTGCGGGAATAACTGTTGAGAATCTTCATGAAGATTTCGGAGTGATTGCGCTTCAGGGACCGAGTGCAGCTGCGGTTCTGCAAAAACTTGGTGCAGAACCTGCCATGGATTACATGGCTTTCTCTCACATGAATATTGGTGGCGCCGATGTCATTATCTGTCGAACTGGTTACACCGGTGAGCATGGTTTTGAGCTGATTCCACAGCGTGCAGATGTTGAGAAGGTCTGGGATCTCTGCGCTGCTGCAGTCTCGCAAGAAGGCGGACTTATTTGTGGCCTCGGAGCACGCGACACATTACGCACTGAAATGGGCTATCCACTCCACGGCCATGAACTCTCTCTTGAGATTTCTCCGGTGCAGGCAAGTGCGACATGGGCTATCGGATGGAAGAAGGGTGCATTTCACGGCCAGGAAGTTCTTCTTGCACAGAAGAACGCTGGTGCAACAAGACGTATGCGTGGCATTAAATCCAATGATCGTGGAATTCCGCGTGCGGAGATGGAGATCAAAGATTCGGCAGGAAAATCAGTGGGTATCGTGACAAGTGGAACGTTCTCGCCGACACTTCGCGTGGGAATCGGACTTGCGCTTATTGATACTGCTCTGACAATCGGAGATCAGGTAACGATCGATATTCGAGGGAGAGAGTCAACGGCAACGATTGTTGAGTTCCCTTTTGTTCCATCACACGTTCGCTAACTCGTTGCCTGAACGCTCTCTCGAAATTCAATAGGGCTAAGAAAGGCCGCCTTAAAGTATGTCCGCCTGAGTGCGCGGAGAAACGGCGTTGCAGTAAGAGCAATGAGGGTCGACGTCAAAATCGCTCGAGGAATATCCCAGGCCATCGACGAAGCAAAGTGGAAGGCAATAAAGCGCGAGAAGTTTTCACTTAACTCACCACCTGGAATATATGAAAGTTCTGTGCTGGAACCCAGAACCCACGGCCAGAACTGAAGATCCATCAATAAACCAAAGGCAAAGGATGCAAAGATTCCTACGAGAATCAACATCACTTTCTCGCTGACCCCGCGAATTAATCTGCCACCGATTTTCTGTGGAAGCGATCCAGCCATGAGTCCAATCCATCCTGCGGCAAATATTTGATAGGAAAGCCACGGTCCGACTCCACCTGTGATCAGCGCTGAAGTTGTCATCGATGTAACGCCTAAGAGAAATCCCCATGATGGGCCAAAGACGCGGGCTGCGATGATCAGTGCAAACCAGATCGGCTCAAGACCGGCAGCCCCTGCGCCAAGTGGGCGGAGCAATGTAATAAATGCGCTCATTACGCCAAGGAGAGCGATCGATTTTGCATCGATCGATCCAATACCAATTTCGGAGATAAGAAGAAAGACAGATGCTGCGATGGCTATGACAAATATCCACTGTAAATTTCCAGAGTAGAAGAACGGCCAGATGAATCCGGCCAGAGCTATCAGTGATGTAAAGGTCAAAACGATCTTTGATTGTGGTGAAAGGCGATAGATATCCAAGGTGCTGTTCATTGCACACCTTCGGGATGAGTGACATCTGAAATTGCTTTGAGGGCATCTTTGACTGTCAGCCATGGAGCTGGAGACATTACCTTTGCAACCTGAGGTGCAAATGCCGGCGATGAAAGGAGGACATCAACAGTTGCTCCATCTGCAACGACATCGCCATCTGCGATGAAGACAACACGATCTGCAACTTCAGCAACTAACTCCACGTCGTGGGTTGCAATCAAGACGCACTTTCCAAGGTTGCGCGCGTACGAGACGAGCGTGTCAACGAGCATGGTTTTTGCCTGGTAATCCAATCCACGAGTGGGTTCATCCATGATCAATACCTCAGGTGCGCTACATAAGATGAGCGCTAGAACCAAGGAGAGTCGCTGCCCTTCGGAGAGGTCGCGTGGGTGGGCTTCGGGATTTACAGTCGGAGTTAAACGAGCGAGAAATGCGAGTGTGGATCCGGCCTCTAGTCCATTGTCACGATCACTTGCCGCGCACTCCTTCGCCACAGATGGATGGATCAATAAGTCACTGGGTTCTTGCGGAATGTAACCAATCTTCTTTAATCGATCGACTCCGTGGAGTTCAATTGGATTGTTACCAAGAACTCTGACGCTGCCACTATCTGATGAATGAAATCCGACAATCGATTTAAAGAGCGTGCTCTTGCCGGCGCCATTTCTTCCCATCACGGCGGTAATCTCCCCGGTCCTGAAGTCGAGAGTAATTTCACGCAAAGCGATCTTCTGTCCGTAGCGATGTGAAAGCTTATTTATCTCAACCACGTTCTCACCTGTCGAATCTGATGATTGCGCAACCAGGGGAGTGAAGTCACGGAGATGAGAAGTCATTCGTCGCACTTCGCGCACACTTGTGCCTACAGAATCAAGATTGAGGGCTCTAGCTAAATGGACAATCGGAGGAGCGATGGCTGAACGTTTGAGAATCTCTTCCGGAATATCGATCTCTGCTTGGCCGTCTCTGGAAATCGAGATGATTCGATCGGCAAAGCCGATAACGCGCTCGAGCTTATGTTCTGAGATAACAACTGTGAGGCCAAGGTCGTGAACCAATCGATGCAGAATTGAGAGAACTTCTTCGGCGGCGATCGGATCCAGCGCCGACGTTGGTTCATCGAGGACGAGAACCTTCGGGTGCATCACTAGTGCGCTACCGATTGCCACTCGCTGTTGTTCGCCACCGCTTAGTGTTGAGATAGATCGTTGGCGCAGATGGGTAAGAGAAAGCAAGTCGAGAATCTCCTCAACGCGCTTTCGCATGACATCTTGCGAAAAGTTAAGGGCTTCCATTCCGAAGACGAGTTCTTCTTCAACCGTATCTGTAACAAAACCGTGTGCGGGGTTCTGGCCAACAATTCCAATGATGTGGGCTAAACCGCCCGGCTTTGTCAGAGATGTAGAGATTCCATCTACTGATATATCCCCGGCAAGAATTCCGCCTGTGTGATGGGGAACTAGCCCGTTAATCAAACGCAGCAGTGAAGATTTACCTGAACCGGTTGCTCCGATGACAAGGACCATCTCACCTTCCTCGATAGTAAAGGAGAGATTGTCAAAGACGGTCCGCAGCGAATGCGGGTAGATCAACGAGACGTTGCTAAATGAGATCATTTAGAACGCGACCACTGCTAGCGGAATGAATGCAAGAGATGATGCGATCACAGTGAGGTCGTGGCGGAGCAACTTCTCACGTCGATAGCGAGAACGTTTACGCGAAAAGCCATAACCGCGAGAGTCCATCGCAGCTGCTAAATCTAGAGATCTCGCTAGCGACTCTTCTAGGAGAGGGAGAGCAACCCCTGCCCACCCTCGCCGTTCTATCCCGCGCATCCGTTGTGCGCTCTTGATACGTGATGCACTGGAGACTAATTGTGGAAGAACCGATGTCGCGATAACGAGGGCAACTCCAAATTCGTAGATAAAGATGGGCATCTGACGTAAGAGTCGATGTGGAGATGTCAGAGAGGTAGCAGCAGCGAATATGCAGATGAGCGTTGCAATGTGCACGCCTTCGCTTACTGCAAAGAACAAACGTTCCTGTGTGATCGCTCCACCGATTCGAATTCCTGCCATCCAATCAGGCAGATAGAGAATTGGTAGTTCAAAGAGGGTGTTTCCTGGAACTGGAACACCAATTGCGATGCCGATGAATGTGCGAATGGCGATGATTACTAATGCGATTTTGAGGGCAAACCAGAGCCCGCCAGACCATGGCGTCTTATCGATGGCGCTGCGATTTGCTGTAAAGACGATGAAGGAGATTCCAGCCACGACAGCCACGTTAAAGGCGATGTCATCGGCTAGGGATATGGCGATCGCAAGAACGATCGCACCTATCCACCACGTCAATGGGTGGAATCTCTTCTTCATCATCTACTACCTATGGATTCATTTACTTTGAGGTTACTTTGAGGTTACTTTGAGGCTAGTTCTGTCGGAGTTGGGATCTCTACTCCGCACTCTTTACGCGGATAGCCGGCCAGGCCACAGATGAGTCCTGATTTATCTGCACGCACTCGTACAACTTTTCCTAGAACATCAATGCCTTGCGCCTTCTTATCAATGACAATACAACGCTTAACTGTCTTCAGTGGCTTCTCACCAGTTGGAGAGAGGTAGGCAGCACCGAAATCAATGACAATACCGATGCGCTTTTTACCGGCAACTGCGCGAGTCTTGCCGCAGAGTGTTTGGAAATCTGGAAGTACTGAAGGTGATGACGCATCTGGGACAGCATCACTTGAGAATGTGAAGGCCCAACCTTCAACTGCGCCATCTGAAATGTTTACTGTTGGGCCTGTCATGGCAGCCGTCCATGCAGTTGCTTTAGGTGCTGCTTGGAAGTAACCCCAATAGCGATAGCCCGAACCTGCAGCCGATGCTGAAGGTAAGGTTGAAAGCGTTGAGAGTGAGATGGCAACGGCGGCCAGTATTGCGAATTTCTTGTTCATTTATCTGGAGCTCCTCATCATGTGAGAGTCTCACAGGGGTAGCTCGAAGAGATGCGATTGCACGCTTATCTTTGGACTACGCCCCGCAAACCTCGGCGGGTGTTGGTCAATGCTCTTAGGTAGGTAATCCGACTACGAGCGAAGAACGCTCTCACGGTTGCGGGTCAGCGTCGGATTTGCACCGAACTTCCCCTACAAAAGAACTGTTGGTTAGAACTGTTAGACAGGACTGTTATTAAGTTGTGTTCGTACCTTAACGTGTAGTTAGAACTTTTCGCCCACTGCCACGCCAGGCTTTGGCGCACGCATACGGCGCATCTGCGTTGAGCGTAGCCAGCCGTACATTCCCAAACCTTTGAGAGATTCTCCTGGGAAGCGAGAGGCAACTTCACGCTTAATGCGCTTGGTGAGGAAGATTCCATCGACAACGGATGCCAAAAGGACTGCATACATCAGAGCAACTCCCATGACGGCTGCAACGGCAACGGGAATCAATGAGATGACAAGAACGATTGCGATAATTGGCAAGAAGTACTCACCGATAGAACGGCG
>WLGP01000120.1 GCA_009703165.1 Actinomycetota bacterium
ACCATTCTTGATGAGGTTCTTGCTTCCTAACGGAAGAACTCCACATGATCGCTGCCATCATCGCTGCTGCAGGTAGCGGCGAACGCTTCGGAGCAACAATTCCCAAAGCACTTATCTCACTCGGAGATCGCACACTTATTGACCATGCCCTCTCAGCACTTTCTGCCGTAGTCGATGAGATTGTCATTACCGCCCCTGCCGGATATGAAGATGCAATCCGCACCATCGCTGCAGATCGCGCAACGGTTGTCACAGGTGGATCTACCCGAAGCGAGAGTGTTCGCATTGGATTGGCGGCAATCTCACCATCTGCTGAATTTGTTCTTGTTCATGATGCAGCCCGCGCGCTGGCAAGTTCAGATTTAGCACGACGCGTTATCGCATCTTTGCAGGCAGGCGATCTCGCAGTTATTCCGGGCTTACCTCAAATTGATACCGTCAAGGTTGTAGATGCAGATGGATATGTCATCTCAACTCCAGATCGGGCACCGCTTCGTCGCGTGCAGACTCCACAAGGATTTTCTTATGACCTTCTCAAGAAAGCTCATGCATCTGCCGGTGATGCAACAGATGATGCCGCTCTCGTTGAAGAACTCGGTGCTCGCGTAAAGATTATCGACGGTGAAGAGCGCGCGATTAAAATTACTACGCCATCTGATCTAGCAACTGCGATGCAATTTCTTGGCGCCACCAATGAATTTTCAACAGGTGTCGGGGTTGATGCACATGCATTTGGTGAAGGTCGCAAGCTCTATCTTGCAGGTCTCTATTGGCCAGATGAAGTCGGCGTTGATGGCCACTCTGATGGCGATGTTGCAGCACATGCAATCTGCGATGCGCTCTTTGCAGCATCTAACCTTGGCGATCTCGGAAGTAACTTTGGAACATCTCGCCCCGAATACGCTGGTGCAAGCGGGGCGCAGTTACTAGAAGAGACTGCGCGCTTGGTAAAGGCTGCTGGCTATTCGATCTCACATGTATCGGTACAAGTAATTGGCAATGGTCCAAAGATTGGTTCACGTCGAGTCGAAGCAATTGCCGCGCTATCGGCAGCCCTCGGTGGTGCCGATGTCGCACTCCTTGCAACAACAACCGATGGACTTGGCCTTACCGGTGAAGGTAAGGGCATCGCAGCGATCGCATCTGCGCTTATCACTAAGAATTAACTCTTTTTTCACGCGGTAGACTTAGCCCATGAGTTCGCTGGCGCTATATGACACATTAACGCGAACCACCTCTCCCTTCGTTCCGCTCAAAGCTGGAGAAGTCGGGATCTATCTCTGCGGTGCAACTGTGCAGGCACCACCACATATCGGCCATGTTCGCTCTGGTGTGAACTTCGATATTTTGCGTCGCTGGCTTACCAAGAGCGGATATAACGTCACCTTTATTCGTAACGTCACCGATATCGATGACAAGATTTTGCATAAGGCAGTCCACGAAGAGGCGCCATGGTGGGCAGTTGCCATGAAGTACGAGAGGGCATTTACCGAAGCCTATGCAGCGCTCAATGTTCTGCCACCAACATATGAACCACGGGCTACCGGCCATGTCACTCAGATGATTGAACTTATGGAGACGCTGATTGAACGCGGTGCTGCATATGCTCCAGGTAATGGCGATGTCTATCTTGAAGTTCGTAAATTAAAGTCATATCTGACTCTGTCGCGACAGAATGTTGATGATCTACAGAGTGCGGCAGATGCCGATGAAACATTTAAGAGAGATCCACGCGACTTTGCGTTATGGAAGGCGGCAAAGGCCGGCGATCCATCGTGGCCAACTCCTTGGGGAGCAGGTCGCCCGGGATGGCATCTCGAATGTTCTGCAATGGCACATGCATACCTTGGTGAGAGCTTTGATATCCACGGTGGTGGTTTAGATCTGATCTTTCCTCACCACGAAAATGAGATCGCACAATCTGAGGCTGCAGGTTATGGATTTGCTCAGCGCTGGTTACATAATGCGTGGGTTACAGCATCTGGTGAGAAGATGAGTAAGTCACTTGGTAATTCGTTGCAGGTTCACGAGCTACTTAAGACTGTGCGCGGAATCGAATTGCGTTGGTATCTAGGTAGTGCGCATTACCGATCAATGCTCGAGTTTTCACATGAGGCCTTAGCTGAATCTGCAACTGCCTTCCGCCGCATCGAGGCCTTCTTAACTCGTTCAGTTGAAATTCTCGGTGCAGTGCCAACGCCTGTCGTCAGCGATAGTTTTGCGGCGGCGATGAATGATGATTTAGCTGTTCCACAAGCACTTGCTGGTATCTCAGAATCTCTACGCGTTGGAAATAGCGCAATTACAGCAGGAGATAAGGCAGCGATTGCAACATCTGCCAACGAGATCCGCGGAGCACTTGAAGTCCTTGGCTGCGACCCATTTGATAGCAACTTCGCAGCAGGTGGAACAAGTGATGATTTGACCGCTGCCCTTGATGGAACGATTAAGTTGGCTCTTGAACAGCGTGAGGCTGCGCGTGTACGTAAAGATTTCGCTGCAGCAGATGCAATTCGCGATGGTTTGATTGCACTTGGAATTACTATTGAAGATACAGCACAAGGGCCACGATGGTCGATCACACGAAGTGAGAGTAAATAAATGGCCGGTAATTCAAAACCACGTGGCGCTGTTCGCGGATCAAAAAAGGGTCCTACAACAGGATCTGGTGGAAATAATAAGCGTCGCCTCGAAGGTAAAGGTCCAACACCTAAGGCTGAAGACCGTCCATATCACGCAGCTGCAAAGCGTAAGAAGGCTGCAGAGAAGAAGGGCGATAAGCGCGGTGGAACATCTTCACCACGTGCTGCTGCATCTCCTCGCGGACGTAGTGAAAAGCCAAAGGGTGAAATTGTTTCAGGTCGTAACGCAGTCCTTGAGGCACTTCGCGAGAACGTTCCAGCAACTGAACTGATCGTCGCGCGCAGTATCGATGTAGATGATCGCGTTGCCGAGTCACTCAAGCTTGCGCTGCACCACGGTCTTAATATCCGCGAAGTACACCGCGCCGAGATCGAAAATATCAACGCCAATAGCCAGGGCATTATCTTGGCAATTAAGCCTTACCAATATTCAAGTTTCCAAGAAATTGCAGAGCAGGCAAATCATCCGATGATGATCATCGCACTCGATGGTGTGACAGATCCTCGTAACCTCGGTGCAATTGTGCGAAGCGCTGCTGCCTTTGGCGCAGCAGGTGTGGTGATGACCGAACGTCGCGCAGCTGCGATGACCGCTGCTGCCTGGAAGACATCGGCAGGTGCTGCAGCCCGTCTTCGCGTTGCTCAAGTAACCAACCTTGCCCGCACTATTGAAGATGCTCAAAAACTGGGCTGTTTTGTCGTCGGCCTTGATGGCGAAGCAGATGTGAATTTAAGTGAGATGAAGGTTGCTAAAGAGAACCTGATGATCGTGGTCGGCAGCGAAGGTAAGGGACTTTCACGTTTAGTACGCGAGAAGTGCGACCTTGTTGTCTCGATTCCAATTATGGCAAGCACCGAATCACTCAACGCCAGCGTTGCAACATCAATTGCGATGTTCTGGGTAGATGAGCAGCGCCGTAAAAAGTAGGCAGTGATGATCTTTAACCGTTTAGTTGTCTGTGGCGATTCCTATAGCGAGGGAATGAGTGACGATGTTGTCGCGGGCAATTACCGCGGCTGGGCAGATCGCGTTGCAGATGGCCTGGCAGCCAAGTCACCAACATTTACCTACGCCAACTTAGCTGTTCGTGGAAAACTCTTGCAGCAAGTCATCGATGACCAACTCCCTGTTGCTCTCAGCTATGTGACAGGCCCTGACACATTGTTCTCATTCCACGCCGGTGCAAATGATGCGCTCCGTCCAGGATTTGATGCAGCAGTTGCTAAGCAGAAATATCAAGATGCAGTACGAAGAGTTGCAGCATCAGG
>WLGP01000121.1 GCA_009703165.1 Actinomycetota bacterium
TAATTCGTAATCAAAATCAGTAACCGCGCGCAGACCTTTGACGATTGCTTGGATCTGATTGCTCTTGCAGTAGTCGACTAACAATCCAGACCAAGAATCAACGCGAATATTTGGTAGATGGCCAGTTGTCTGTGAAATCATCTCCATACGCTCTTCCACTGTAAACATGCTCGACTTTGTGCGGTTAACCAGGACGGCGATTACGACCTCATCGAATTGGGCGCTGGCGCGCTCAATAATGTCGAGGTGTCCAAGGGTTACCGGATCAAAGGATCCTGGGCAGACTGCGCGTTTCATATGGCAAACGCTAGCAAGAAGATCAGTCGAGATCCATTTCAGGCGTAGGAACACCAAAGAATATCGTCGCTTGACCGTAATTCTTATCGCGTAATTGCTCAAGGCCGTATGGCCAGCTCAACTCTTTCACTCTGCTATTTCGCTCAACTGCAATGAGCCCATCTGGATGGAGAAACTTTCCATCAACAATTGCAATCAGGTTCTCAATGATTTCGATATCTGAAAATTCATAGGGTGGATCGATATAGATGAAGTGATACTGCAACGGTGCAGGACCTTCAAGGAAGCGATCTACTGACATTGAGTAAAGATGAAAATTTCCTGGAAATTGCGAACTCTTAATACCTTCGTAATTAGAGAGAATTGCCTGTGCGGCCCTCTCATTGCTTTCAACGCAGTGAACTGTGGAACTTCCACGTGAGAGAGCTTCAAGACCGATTGCACCTGTACCGGCATAGAGATCAAGAATGTTAAGTCCATCGAATTCGCCAAACTCGGAAGCCAGAGAAGAAAAGAGCGCCTCACGTGCACGATCTGATGTAGGGCGGGTCGACTCAGCAACGGCAGAGATATTTCTCCCCTTTGCTAAGCCTGCAATGATTCTCATCAACCTAACCCTTATCTATAAATTCTGAAGCTGTATCGGCCTCCACTTTAGCGAACTCTCGGGCCAACTGCTGATACTTAGTCAGAGTGGAATCCATCGACAAAAGCTCTTCGGCATCGGCGCGCGCTGTAAGGATCAAATCTTCATCACGCAATACACGGAGCAAACGCAAGTGGGAACGAGAACCAGATTGCGCAGCTCCCAAAACATCGCCTTCGCGCCGTTGTTCAAGATCGATGCGCGAAAGTTCAAATCCATCAGTACTTCCAGCTACAGCTTCTAAACGAATACGTGCCGGCGTCTCTGCAATTGCTGTTGTGATGAGAAGACAGAGTCCAGGAGAAGTTCCTCGACCCACGCGCCCACGTAACTGGTGCAGCTGCGAAACGCCAAAACGATCGGCATCCATGATCACCATCACCGTCGCATTAGGAACGTCTACTCCGACTTCAATTACCGTTGTGGAGACCAGAACATCGATCTCGTGTGCAGCAAATGCGCTCATGGTTGCATCTTTGAGTTCACCCGAAAGTCGACCGTGAAGAGGGGCAACACGTACCCCCTTAAGTGGACCGGTTGCAAGGGTTGGCGCTAACTCTTCAACGCTGGCAAGTTCGAGAGGAGATGTGCCCATAAGAAAGTCGATATCGGCATCTTCGCTCACATCGGCGCTGATTCGAGATGCAACAACGTAAGCCTGATGCCCTTGTGAAACTTCTTCGCAAATTCGCTCCCATGCGCGCTCTAAGAAAGCGGGCTTCTCCAAAGTATTAACAACATGGGTTGTTATCGGAGCACGTCCCAATGGAAGTTCGCGCAGAGTTGAGACGTCCAAATCACCAAAGACTGTCATCGCAACCGTTCGCGGAATAGGCGTTGCGGTCATGACAAGAAGGTGCGGTGGGATCTTCGCCTTACCCTTAAGGGCATCTCGCTGTTCAACGCCAAAACGATGTTGTTCATCGACAACGATTAATCCAAGGTCATTGAACTCAACGGAGGCGCTTAACAGCGCATGTGTTCCGATGACAATGCCTGCTTCGCCACTTGCAGCAAGTGCTAGCGCATCTTTACGTTCGGCAGCGCTCTGTGATCCAGTAAGTAAGGTCACGCGAGTAGAAAATTCTGGAGCACCAATCATTCCGCCGTGAGCCAATGAGCCCATGAGCTTTTCGATGGTGCGCAGATGTTGTGCGGCCAATACTTCAGTTGGAGCAAGGAGGGCTGCCTGTCCCCCGCTATCAACAACTGCGAGCATCGCCCTTAAAGCTATGACAGTCTTTCCAGAACCAACTTCACCTTGCAATAAGCGATGCATCGGATGCGGTTGGGCTAAATCTTCTTCGATCTCTGCGGCAACTGCATGCTGTCCTGCAGTAAGTTGGAAAGGAAGTGCCTGATCAAAGGCTGTGAGTATTCCGCCTTCACGACGTGGTCGAGCTATAGCATCGAGTGATTTCATCTTCTCTTTGCGGCTCACTAGTAAAAGCTGCAGGATGAAGGCTTCATCAAAGGTAAGTCTTTCGCGTGATTTCTCAGCGCTCTCTAAATCTGCTGGTTGGTGAATCTGCACCAACGCTTGTTGCAGTGATGGGTATCCGTGTTTATCGAGGATAAATTGTGGGATCGGATCTTCGATCTCATCTAAAGCTCCAATACATAATTCGATGCATTGGGCGATCTTCCACGAAGGTAATTTTCCGGATGCTGGATACATCGGTAGATACTTCCCAGCAAACCCCTCGACTGCAGCATCAACATCATTTCCATCTGCGATCATTTCGTAATCTGGATGTGCCAACTGGCGCTTACCGTTAAATACTCCGACCTTGCCGGCAAAGAGACCCTGACTTCCGACCTTAAGTTCCTTCTCGCGCCATGCTTGATTGAAGAAGGTAAGTGAGAGCTTCGAAGTTCCGTCGGTAACAACTACTTCGAGCATATTTCCTTTACGAGCTGCAAAGCGGCGAGTGGATGCGCTAAAGACTTCGGCAAGAATTGTTACTTCATCGCCTTCTTGAAGTTCGGCGATATCGCTTAATTCGCCGCGCACCAGATAACGGCGCGGGTAGTGATGGAGTAGATCCCCTACTGTGCGATAACCGAAGGTTGTATCCAGCGCCTTTGCGGTGCGATCTCCCAGGACAGATGAGAGTTTGGAGTCCAGGGTTGCCACATGGTTATTCTCTCGCGCGCACCCTCGTTGGGAGCGCATTTTTATGGCGATTGGCCGACTTACCCCTTGTCTTGATACCCTTCTGCCCTGCCAGATCGGCCATGGGGTCAGATCTGTCAATCATCGATGAAGATCGAGATTTAAGATAAAAAGGAGTACTGCTGTGGCATCAACATGCGATATCTGTGGCAAGGGGCCCAGCTTCGGTAACAATGTTTCACACTCTCAGGTAAAGACACGTCGTCGTTGGAATCCAAATATCCAGCGCGTACGCACACTCGTCGGCGGCTCAACAAAGCGCCAGAACGTCTGCACCTCATGCCTTAAGGCTGGAAAAGTTACCCGCTAACTGACTTTCTTCAAACTTTATTGAAAATGGCGCCACATCTGTGGCGCTTTTTTCATTTCCAGCCCAGTCACACCACTTCCCTTTCGAACCTCACCGATTCGAATCCCTGGCAGATCAACTCCGGTTGCTAGGAAGACATGGTCCTCACCGCCACCGAGAATCCATTCAAAGACATCTACTCCCAGAGATTGGGCAAGGAGTGCAAGCTCTTTATATTCATAAGCAGATTCCAGCAGCGCTGGATCGAGATGAAGATTAACCCCAGAGGCGTTTGCTATCGATTGGCAAGAAATCAACAAGGCGTCACTGGTATCGGTAAGCGCATGTGCACGTGTGAAATCCATTCCGTAATCTAGCGATGGTGCGCGAAATTCATTGAGCGCCATGGCATGAACTGCATGCTCTGGCTCAACGCTGTGAGTGAGCATATAAAGTCCTGCTGCAGACCAGCCA
>WLGP01000122.1 GCA_009703165.1 Actinomycetota bacterium
CCACGAAATGCGGCGAACTCAAGTTTCTTTGTTGTGAAGAGATTGAGCCACCAAATTGGCTTTCGCGCGATTGCAAAGACCGTTGAGATTCGAATACGTGGCGGGATTGTGAGGCCATTACGAAGATCGCGTAGGCGAATTCCACCCACTGTTGTATCTACTGTAAGAATAAGAGCCTCAAAGCCGGCATCTTTAGCCTGCTTAATAATTGCAACGCTATCTTCACGATTCTTCATTACATATAACTGAAACCATCGACGTACTTGCGGCACTTCATCTGCAAGTTCTTGTGGAGAGACTGTCCCCATCGTTGAAAGTGAATAGATGAGATTGTTATGTGCTGCAGCAGATGCAACGGCAGGCTCTCCCACGTGATGCATCAAACGTGTGTAACCAGTTGGTGCAAAGACGATAGGAAGATCTACCTTCTTGCCAAAGATCACTTCAGATGGATCGACCTCAGAGACATCGCGAAGGATTCTGGAATTAAATTGCACGTTACGAATAGCGCGCTGTGCCCGTGAGTAACCGATCTCGTCGAGGGCTGAACCTTCTACATAATCAAAGACAACTTTGGGGACGCGTTTCTTAGCCGCGCGAGCAAGATCTTCTACAGTCTGCGCCTTCATCGTCGCGCTCTTTCTGCGACTTAAGGTTGGCAGCTTCCAGTCAATCAAAGAGTAGAAATAAGGAAGATTAGGCAGATTCCTCTTCGATTTAATCATGGTGGCAAAGTTTATCCTCGGCCTCTATTCTTTGGCTATGCCCGAGCGCGTTGTAATTCCTGCCAAGTTACCCTCAAATCAATTCGATCACTTCTATCGCGGTGGAAATCGCATTGGCGCTCTACGTCACGGCCCAGGTGGTCCGATGCGTCCAGAAGAGTGGATTGGCTCAATAACAACGCGCTTTGGCGAGAGTGAACAAGGCTTATCACGCCTTCCTGATGGGCGGTTCTTGAAAGATGCAATTAGCAAAAATCCAACGGCATGGTTGGGCCAAGAACATATCGATCACTTTGGATTGAGCATTGAAGTACTTGTTAAGTTGCTCGATCCTGATCAGCGCCTTCCTGTTCACTTCCATCCCAATAAGGCATTTGCAAAGCAACATTTAGGTCTCGATCATGGAAAGACAGAGGCGTGGATTATTTTGGAGGCACCAGACGGTGCCGGAGTTGGACTTGGTTTTAACGCAACTCAAGATAAGAGTGAGCTTCTAGAGTTAGTTCGTAACCAAGATTCAAACGCACTCCTTGCATCCCTTCGTCGTACCGAAGTAAAGGCAGGGGACGCAATTCTGGTTCCAGCGGGAGTTGCACACGCTATCGACTCTGGAATCTTCGTTCTGGAGCTACAAGAACCTACAGATCTATCAGCACTGCTTGAATGGGAAGGCTTTGCAGTAGATGGAATCAAAGATGGACATCTAGGTCTCGGTTTTGAAACTGTTACCGATGCGCTGATGCTTGATCCATTAACGGAAAGTGAATTTGATTCACTTGTTCTACGCGATGTCTTTTCAAGTACCTCGATGCGTTCTATCTTGCCGCTAAAGGCAGATGGATATTTCCGAGCCCACTTGGCTCCGGGTACCGGTGACTTTGAAGGGGGCTTTGCAATTGCTCTTGTTATTAGTGGCAGCGGTTCAATTACATTTGCAAATGCTCCCGATATGGAAATTACTAAGGGAGATGCTTTAGTAATTCCACATTCTGCCGGCAGCTACTCAATCACAGGTGCGCATGTAGTTATTTCACGTCCTCCCGTAGCCTCTCTGGCAAAGGTTGCGCCGTAACCTTTACAAATAGTCACAACGCTTAAATGTAGAATATTTGTTTATCCGCGTGAGAAGGCTCTCAATATCCACGCGTACACCTGCTTTAACTCAAAGAGAAAACTGTCTGACCTCTCTTTACACTTTCTACACACTGACCTTTCGTAGAAAAGAGAGTTATATGTTTAAGAAATTCATTGGAATTCTTCTTCTATCTTCACTATCTGCAGGCGTTCTCGCCACATCTGCTCAAGCCGATGCAGCAAAGCCGGGTCAGAGCATGACCCATATGAAGACTGAAAAGGGAATCTCCTCAACTCTTGAAGCAGCCGGCATCGTGCTCTACGTTCAGGGCGGTGCAACAGCGGCAGTCATGGGAGATTCAATCTCATCTGCCGATGCTCAAGTTGTATTTCATATTCCAATCACCGGAACTAAGACAGGTGTGGAACACGTCGGATCAAATGTCGCAATCTTTAACACAACAAATAACTCTCAGGTTCTTATCAAGAACCCAGTAATCGATCTCAAGAAGGCCGTTGTTAACGCCGTGATCCCACAGGTGGGAACCCAACCTGTAGCGCTCTTTACAATTACAAATGCCAAGGATCTCAAGGCTAAGGTCACCAATGATCGTAAAGCAAAGCTTCGCACAACAACATATGATGGCGTGAAGCTATCTCTTGCTCCAGGGGTTGCAGCAACATTAGTAACAGCACTTGGTCTACCAGCAGGTGCTCTCCCTGAGGCACTCGCATTTGCAAGTGCTAGCGTTTCACTCTATTCACCAATAAAGAAGTAGTAAGAGATCGGGTTCAGCAATGAAAGATCCAGTTTCACGACGTAGTTTCTTAGCAGGTGCCTGCGGTCTCTTTGTACTCAGCGGAGTGCAAGCGTTGCCGGCTTCTGCAAATAGCGCAGTTAAGAAACTCTCGAATGGAAAGTTGTCGGTTCAACTGAGCAAGATTGATGCACTTGCTCAAGTTGGTGGCTCTGTACGAATTGGCATTGTCAAGGGGAACCCCGTTGCTGTAACTAGGACGGGGACCTCCTCTTATATTGCGTATTCGTTGCGATGCCCACACCAAGGTATTCCCGTTAAGAAAACTGAAACGGGATGGCGTTGCGAAGAACACGGATCAGAGTTTGAACCAGATGGCGATTTAATTCTTGGCCCTGCAACAACACGTCTGCCGCGCATTCCAATGAGGGTTAGCCGCGGCATCGCTACCGTCGGCTAACCCAGCCTGAAAAGTTAAAGCCAGGCAGCTAGATCTACGCCTCGAACCATCTGCACGATGAGGATGTAGATCACAATTCCACCGACGCGATAGACAGTGCGACCGAAGTCTGTTCTACGCCAATCGTTCTTTGGCTTCTGTGACATATCGCCGGCAAACTTTAGGAATAACCCTGGAATTGCCAGCAGCGCAAAGCTCCACGGAATGAAGTCTTCAGGTGTCTCAAAGAGTCCTTCAACCCAGTTAGCAAAGATTGATCCGATAAATACCATCGCAACAATCTTGAGCGCACCCTTAGGAAGAATTCGCCCGATTACTGGAAGCTTTGGATACCTATCTCCCACTGTTAACCCAAGGATCGATGGCAACAAGAAGAAGAATGTGCCGAGCGCTAGTTGGATGTTAAAGCCAACAAATGGAATCGCCAGAGTGATAAAGACAAAGGTCTTAAACTCAAGTGAGATCACTTGCTGGAATGTCGATGGATCTTTGTAATCTGGAGAGACTTTCTCAAGACGTACTGGATACGCATACGTTGCAAGATCTTCCATGATGACGCGAAGTGTGATTCCAATTGCAACAATAAATGCAATCTGACGAGCATCAGCTGAGATTGGAAGCTTCAAACCTGAAAGTCCGTTGAGCGCCCCAACAATCTTTTCAAGGCTCCAAAAACTCAAGAGGCCGACAAGGGCGTAATCTGTAATTCGCTCCCATCGATCATCGTCTCCGGAAATTAATCGACGAATTGGTCTGATCGCACTAGCAAGGAGCGCTGGTGCGAAGAAGATGATTGAAAGACCTGCAACGGTAAGAACTTCTTCACGGGAGAAGATATTTCCACTTAGCGTTA
>WLGP01000123.1 GCA_009703165.1 Actinomycetota bacterium
GAATCTCTCAATGTGAAGCCTGAAGTAAATGATTCAGCTTTGATTAATACCGATCCTAGCAAGACAATCTGGCTCACCGGTGACTCAGTCATTCTCGGTATTCGCGCTGCTCTTGCAGAGATCCGGCCACTTCTTGTCGTCAATGCTCGAGTTGGACGAGATTCAACTGAACTTCTGAGCGAAATGCAGAAGGATTTTGAGAAAGCAGCAGGAGCGGCAGTGGTGATGGATCTAGGAAATAACGATCTTCTTACTGAAGGCACAGTGCGCGAGATATTTGAATTGGTAAAGGAGAGCCCTCGCGTCGTGGTGGTCAATACTGCAGTTCCTCGCCCCTATCGCGATGCCAATAATGAGCTCATTGCCGAGATAGCCAGTGAATACTCAAATATCAGAATGGTTGAGTGGAATGCGATCTCGCAAGGGCGCCCTGAATACTTTGCACCAGATGGTGTTCACCTTGTGCCAACAGGTGTTAGCGCTTATGTCATCGCAATTGATGAAGCGCTCAAATAAAAAACCCGCACCATAATCGGTGCGGGTCTCTTACTAATTATCTTCTATTCGAAGACTCCAGCAAATCCGAAGGTATTTCCTACGGCTTCCTGTCCATCTGAGTAGATTGATGAGACTCTAAATGCTGTCTCTCCAGTTGTCGCTGTCTTTGTGAAATCGATTGCGAGCTGATCTGCAGGAACTTCAGACTTAACTTCCCACTCACCACGGTTGACGCGAATCTCAACCTTGTATCCGGTAAGACCTGCAGATGCTGCAGGTGTCTTCCATGTGATTGACATGATTGTCTTTGCAGAATCTTTCCAATTTCCAATTGTCTTTGGACCTTCAACTGCAGCAACTGGCTCAGATGATGCATCTTCAGTTGCCTCTGCTGTTGGCTCTTCCATCGGCTCTTCAGTTGCTTCTTCAGTAGCCATTGCAGATGCTGATGCTGTTGGTGCAGGTGCTGCATCTCCTCCATCGCTATCTGGGCGAGTTACAACTACAACTGCAAGAAGGATAATTCCAACGATGATTGCTGCAAGAACTTTGCCTGATGCACCTTGCTTAGGAGCTGCTGGCTTTACTGGCTTTGCAGGTGCTGCTGCGCTCTTTGTTACAGGCTTTGGAGTTGATGTGACATCAACGCGAGCAGCACCGAGGGTTGAAGAAGATGGAACTGGTGGGATAACTACAGAAG
This sequence comes from Actinomycetota bacterium, assembly GCA_009703165.1. Lineage (GTDB taxonomy): Bacteria > Actinomycetota > Actinomycetes > Nanopelagicales > Nanopelagicaceae > Planktophila. The sequence continues at coordinate 1,199 of WLGP01000123.1, forward strand.
AGGCTGCGGCTGTGCGCTTCTTTACTGCAGATTTCTTGACAGACTTCTTTGCAGCTGACTTCTTGACTGCAGATTTCTTAGCAACCTTCTTAACGGCGCTCTTCTTGGCGACAGACTTCTTAGCGACCTTCTTCGCGACAGACTTCTTGGTTGATGACTTCTTCGCTACTGACTTCTTGGCAACCTTCTTGGCTGCTGACTTTTTGGCGACAGACTTCTTTGCTGCGCTCTTCTTAACGGCTGCCTTCTTGGCAGCAGGTTTCTTCTTGACGGCCACAATCACTCCTTGCTTCGGGTGATCTAAGTTTAGCCTAGCCCTGCCACCATTTTTCTTACATGCGGGGCGATTGCCCGAAGTGCTTTTCCGCGATGGCTAATTGCATCCTTCTCTTCGGCGCTCATCTGCGCACTAGAGATGGTGTATCCATGCGGAGAGAAGATTGGGTCGTATCCAAATCCATTCTCACCCACTGGGTGATCGAGCAATCTGCCGAGAAATCTTCCCTCTTCGCATTTACTGGTGCCATCGACAAGAGCTAGGGCAGCTACGCAGATGAAATAGGCAGAGCGATCACCGCCCTTCACTTCTTTCATCTGATCTAAGACCTTGAGGAGATTTGCTTCGTCGTCACCATGAACGCCAGACCAGCGCGCTGAGAAGATTCCAGGATCTCCACCAAGTGCATCGACACAGAGTCCGCTGTCATCTGCAATCGCTGGAAGACCAGTTGCCGCAGACATTTGGCGAGCCTTTAACAAGGCATTTTCTTCAAATGTCGAACCTGTCTCCTCAACATCAGGTAGATCAGGAAATTGATCTAGGCCAACAAGTTCAATTTCTCCTGGAGCGATCTCTTCGAGAATACGACGAAACTCTTCTATCTTTCCCTTATTGCGAGTAGCCAGAAGAAGTTTTTTCATTGCGACAAGAGTTACTGTGCCAGAGCGTTCTTCTGAAGTGATGTCAGATCCGCACATCCTGCAAGGGCTAGATCAAGCAGTGAATCAAGAAGGGCTCGATCAAATGGAGCACCCTCTGCAGTTCCTTGAACCTCAATAAAACGTCCATCACCGCTGCAGACGACATTCATATCTGTCTCTGCGCGAACATCTTCTTCGTAACAGAGATCAAGCATCGGAACGCCATCGATAATTCCGACGCTGACTGCCGCAACAGAGTCTGCAAGTGGCTTTGCTCCGGCCTTAATGTGGCCCTGCTTCTGCGCCCATGAAATTGCATCTGCAAGGGCTACATATGCACCGGTGATTGCAGCTGTTCGTGTTCCACCATCTGCTTGGAGAACATCACAATCGATGACGATTGTATTTTCACCAAGTTGAGCAACATCTACGATTCCGCGTAGTGAGCGACCAATCAGGCGTGAGATCTCTTGTGTGCGACCACCAAGTTTTCCCTTAACTGATTCACGATCAGAGCGAGTATGAGTTGCGCGTGGCAGCATCGAGTATTCGGAAGTTACCCAGCCTTTGCCAGAATCTTTCAGCCAACGTGGAACACCTGGAGTAAATGATGCAACACAGAGAACGCGGGTCTTTCCAAACTCAACAAGGACAGAGCCTTCTGCATGATCTAACCAACCGCGAGTGATCTTGATATCGCGCAGATCTTTATTGGTACGTCCGTCGATGCGTGTCATGTGTCCTCTTTACTTTTTTAGTGAGTCGTTCTTCGGTTAGTTGAGATCTTGATGAAGTACATGGCCAACTTCTGGCCCTAAGAATCGTCGTGCAAGAACTTCAAAGCTCTTGGCATCGCCGGTTGCTAAGAATGTATGGTCTGCATGTCCTGCTGTTGCGCTGCGAAGTTGATCTGTCTCGACAAGGGTGCGGTAGAGATCTTTTGCTGTCTCTTCAGCGCTTGAGACAAGTGAGACGCCATTTCCAACAACGTATGAGATCACACCTGTTAGCAGCGGGTAGTGGGTGCAGCCAAGGACAAGGGTGTCGACATCTGCATCAATAATCGGCTTGAGATAGGTGCGAGCGATCTCGGTGATTTCAGGGCCAGATGTCTCACCGCGTTCTACAAATTCTACAAATCGTGGACATGCCACATCTGTGATCTCTAGGTGAGGCGCTGCAGCAAATGCATCTAAATAGGCGCGGGACTCGATCGTTGTTGCAGTTCCGATGACTCCGATTCGACCTGTACGAGTTGCAGCAACTGCGCGACGAACGGCAGGTTGAATAACTTCAATGACTGGAACTGAGTAACGCTCACGTGCATCGCGCAACATCGCAGCACTTGCAGTGTTACATGCAATGACGACTGCCTTAACGCCTTGATCAATAAGGAAATCAATTGTCTCTAAAGAGAAGTCGCGAACTTCAGCAAGTGGGCGTGGGCCATACGGGCCGCGAGCGGTATCGCCAATATAGATTGTTGATTCGTTAGGGAGTTGATCAAGGATTGCTCGTGCAACGGTTAATCCACCAACTCCAGAATCGAAGATGCCAATTGGTGCCGAGCTCATGCCCAAAGGGTACCGTCTAATCCCTCCGTGGCTTGATCTACATTCGATCCGTAAACACCAGTCGAGAGATATTTCCATCCCCCATCGCAGACGATGAAGGCGATATCTGCGCGCTTACCCTCACGGAGGGCTTCATTTCCGATTGCAATAGC
>WLGP01000124.1 GCA_009703165.1 Actinomycetota bacterium
ATTAGGCGCAATGTAGAGAGCGATCGACTTAAGGAAGTTTGCCTTCTCTTCCTCTGAGATTTTCCCTAAAAATTGAAAACGGGTACGAAGTTCAGAGTTAATATCTTCAGAGATTTCAGATGGATCACCCGGCCCTGCAATGAGCACGCGGACATCTGGAACGAATCGGGAGATGATCGGGATTGCATCGATTAAGACCTCTAATCCCTTACGTGGCTCTTCAAAGCGACCGATGAATCCAAGGGTTGGGCCTGACCAGCGTTCTTCGATAGTTCCATCTCGATAACGATCGGCGAAGATTCCATTGGGGATCACATGAGCTGTTGTATCCATATGTTCCTGCAAGGTGTCATAAGCGGCCTGACTAACTGCAATCTTCTCGGTAAGTCTCTCGATCGCTGGTTCCACAATGGATGCGATTACTCTGGTGGTCGCACCTTTCTTCGCTTGCGCATGGAAAGTTCCAACGATGGGCCCTTCACTTGCCCATAGAGCGAGTAAAGAAATGGATGGCACCGCTGGTTCGTGTAAGTGGAGAATGTCGAAATCATTGTCGGTCAACCAATTACGAACTCGAGCAAAGGCAGACGGATTAAAGAGAACACGGGCCACAGCGCCGTTAAATGGAATTCCAACAGGTTTGCCGGCATTGACTAAGTAATCAGGTAATTCAAATTCATCTACTACCGGCGCTAGGACCGAGACGAAATGACCTTCGGCGATAAAAAACTCTGCCAAATCACGGACATGATTTTGCACTCCGCCAGGGGTATCCCATCCATATGGACAGACAAGACCAATACGTAACTTCTTCATCTGCGCTCCACAAAGTCGCCATCAACCCAGATGCGTTGCATCATGTGCCAATCCTCTGGGTGAGCTGCAATGCCTTCAGCAAAGCTATCTGCACAGAGTTGCACCGTCGCTTTAATTCTCGCTTCTTCATCTTCCATATCTGGAATGGCCACGTGGCGCAGATCCACATGGATTCCCCTTGTTGTATATGAAACAAATGCCGTCACGAGAGGCGCATTATTTCTAATTGCCACGATCGCCGGTCCTGCAGGCATGCGAGCGATACCACCGAAGAAATTCACATCGATGCCGCTCTTAGATAGATCGCGATCTGCAACGAGAGCAATCAATTTTCCATCTTGTGCGCGCTTGAGTAATTCTGGAAATGCTTTCGAGTCAAGCGGGAGAACCTCCATACCGATCGCCTGTCGATACTCAAGGAACTTCTCAAAGAGCGCACGAGGTTTAAGCACCTCAGCGACGGTAACTAAGCGCGCACCTTTTGCACAGAAGTACGACCCAGCATGGTCCCAATTTCCTGCATGAGGAAGAGCGACAACAACTGCTCTCTCCTGATTGATTGGATCTAAGAGAAGATGTTCTTCTGAAACGGTCACCGTTGAAAGTATCTGATCTCTGCTCCAGTCGGGAGATCTAAAGGTCTCCTTCCAATAGCGCATATAAGACGAGAGCGCGCGACTGAGTAGATCTTCTAACTCTTCTGGTGAAAGTTCTGGCTTGACTCTGGCCAGATTAGAGCGCAAACGCTTTACGCTCTTTCCATTTCTCTTTCCCATTCTTCGCGCGATCGCTTCAAAGAGTGAATCGGCAACCCTATGTGGAGCTCTACGGATAAGCGACCAGCCCGCAAAGTAGGCCTGAGCCACGAGGAAATCTTTCATAGCTTCTCTATCAATTCTTTAGTGCGCCAAAAACAATCGCCATACGTTGAACCACAGTAATTACTCCAACAAGACTTAAGAGGCCAAAACCTACAAGGAGTGAGAAATCCACTCCGAGTCCATAGAAGCCGATTGCTGTGAGAGAGATGACAATCCGCTCAGTCCGTTCGGCAAATCCCCCGGAGCATTCAATCGACATGCTCTCAGCCTTTGCTCTGATGTACGGGATCAATCCCCCAGTTACTAAAGAGATCAAGATCAAAATTGCGACAGTGTTATCTCGATCGACCATATAGAGAAGTACACCGATAAGTATCGCCGCATCAGTGACCCGATCGATCGTTGAATCGAGGAATCCACCCCACTGCGTTCCGGTGCCGTTGGTAAGGCGAGCAATTGCGCCATCAAAGAGATCGCTTAAGGCAAATACGCAGATAACGAGAGTTCCAATGAAGAGTTCACCTCGAGGATAGAAGTAGAGCGCAGATGAAACTGTTCCAATTGCTCCAACGATGGTGACACCGTTTGCCGTCACACCTAAACGGACAGCACCTTTGACCACTGGATTAATTAATCGAGTGACCTGTGGTTTCAAATGCGCGCTAATCATCGAGGCCATCGTAGGCTTTAACCCATGACAACTTCCACATCTGCGCCTGTGAGAATTGCCCTTTATGGCCATGTCAGCGCAACCCCGGCTGCTCTGGCCAAGGCTCTGGCTGATCGAGGCATTGATGTCGCCGCTGCAGCCGATGAACCCGCCCAGATCGACTGTGCGATCTTTGCTATCAATCCATCTGCTGGGATCGATCCAGAGACAATTGCCCTCTGGGAGAGCTTTAACGATTACCTGACTCCACGCATCATGGTCGCACTTGCTTTGCCCGGAGCGGATTTAGATTTCGACGATGCAGTCCTGCTTGCAAACCGCGTCTTCGACCAAATGGTTACACCGTATTTAGTCTTGCATGGCGATGATGGAACACCGGCTGCTCTGATCAGTCTTGATGATCTCTCGGTGAGAAATTACATCCAAGGTATCGCCGTCATATCTGAGAGCGATCCTGAACACCGCGAACTTGTCGCCGACTTTCAATCTGAATATCACGAGATCGTTGAGGCATCAGGAGAAGATGCATTCGCTGCAGGACTTCTCTTTCCGGCAATTCCAGTAAATATCGATAACGGAATTGGGCTCGATGTATTGAAAGATTACTTAGACCAACTTAAGTAGAACTACCAAGCAGCAGCGATCTCATCTCGAGTAATTGTCAGCAACTGTGGAAGAACCTTGGTCTTTCCAATAATCGGCATGAAATTTGCATCCCCGGACCAGCGCGGAACAACATGCTGGTGAATATGGGCTGCAACACCGGCACCAGAGATCGCACCTTGATTCATTCCAAGATTGAAACCCTCAGGACGCGAGACGGCGCGAATTGTCTTCATTGCATGGGAGGTGAGCGCGAAGATTTCTTCACGTTCAACATCGGTGAGATCGGTCAGGTCTGCAACATGGCGATATGCACAAATCAAAAGGTGGCCTGGGTTGTAGGGATAAAGATTCATCACCACATATGCACTCACACCGCGATGAACGATCAAACCTTCTTCATCACTCATCTTGGGAATGTCGCAGAATGGACAGGAGGCGACATTTCCTTCTAGTGGACGATTTTCTCCACGCAGATAATCAAGGCGATGAGGTGCCCATAGACGCGACCAGGCATCTGGCATCCCGGTTGAATCGATGTAATCCACGGCTAGACCTGTGTACGTGCGCGGACTGCTTCAGAGATCTCAGCGATCGCATCAGCCAAAGGAATGCCGTTCTTCTGCTCGCCATTGCGATAACGGAATGAGACAGCACCTGCCTTTTGATCTTCCTCGCCAGCAATGAGCATGTAAGGAATCTTCTGCATCTGCGCGTTACGCACCTTCTTCTGCATGCGATCGTCAGAGGCATCGAGCTCTGCACGGATGCCGGCAACCTTAAGTGCCTTCACAACATCGCCCAAGTAATCAGAGAATGCATCTGCAACAGGAATTGCAACAACCTGTACTGGAGCAAGCCATGGTGGGAACGCTCCTGAATAGTGTTCAGTAAGTACGCCAAAGAATCGTTCGATCGAACC